>CBDUPN010000017.1:0-26827 GCA_965369125.1 uncultured Aureibaculum sp.
AAGGATCAATTGGGTTGCGTGAAAAGTTCGAAAAAGGAGGTATTCAAATTCATTTGGAAAAACAAAAATCTGACGGTTATAGATTTAATACAGATTTTGATAATACCTCTATTTTTTTAAAGACCAACATTGATAATTATCAATTGCTTACCTCTTTTAACGACAGGAAATTTGGTGCAAATGGTTTTTATGCCAGTCCTGATTTTGTTGATCAGTATGAAGAGACCCAAACAAGTTTGGTGGCCATATCCACAGATTATCAGATCAAGAATTTGGTCATCAAACCGAGAATTAGCTGGAGAAGGAATCAGGATATGTATTTATTTTTAAGGGAAGATCCTGACTTTTTCAGAAACCTTCACATTTCGAATAAAGTATCGGCAGAAGCCAATTCGGTATTGTCAACGAAATTGGGGGAAACTGGATTCGGAATCGATCTGAGTAAAATTTATTTGGTAAGTAATAATTTAGGAGATCATAACAGATTTATGTTTACGACATTTTTGGAACACCGTTTTGCAGTTGGTAATAAATTAGATATTACTCCCGGTATTGCGATAAGCTACTTTTCAGATTTTAATACGAAAGCTTTTCCCGGATTGGATTTGGGGTATGAAATATCTGATAATTTAAAACTATATGGAAATATTGGATATACCTATAGAATACCGACTTATACCGACCTTTATTATGTTGGGCCAACCACACAGGGAAATCCTGAATTAAAACCTGAATCGGCGCTATCAGAAGAAATTGGTTTAAAACTTACCATACCGTCGTTTCATTTTAATTTAGCCTTGTTTAACAGGAATTCTGACGACCTCATTGATTGGACGAAAGATAATGAAGATGATAAATGGGAAACAAGAAATTTTAGCAACGTGATAACGAAAGGCGTAGAAACTACGGTGAATTACAAATTCAAAATTGGCAAATTTGATCAACAAATTAATTTGAATTATAACTTTATTGACGATCGTATTAAAGACGAAAATGTTGTCTATACTCGATATTCATTAAATAGTTTGAAACATCAATTTACATCTACTATAAACACTCAATTCTTGTCATTTTTAGATCAGAGTATAAGTTTTAGGTTCGTTGAAAGAACAAATGGAGAATCCTATAACGTGATAGATTCCAAAGTAAAAGCATCGTTTAATAAATGGGAATTGTTTGTGCTTGCCAATAATATTTTTAATACAGAATATACTGAAACCAATTTGGTACCTATGCCAACATCAAATGTTATGTTCGGAGTATCTTATATGATTTATTAAAGATTTACAATATTTAAATTTAGCACTTGTAAGCATCTCTCATCATTACGACTATTATCTTATGAAAAACATTATTTTATTATTCGCTTTGATTTTTTTTACTAACCTGTCATTTTCGCAGATTGATAATGAGCATTTAAATATTGGTGATTTAGCGCCATCTATAAATGGTATCGACCAATTTGATCAGGTCATTAATTCTAACGATATATTAAAGGAACAGAAGGTATTATTGGTCTTTTACAGAGGCAACTGGTGTCCATATTGTAGGAAACACCTAGCTTCCTTGCAGGAGAATTTAGAAGGTTTAAAGAAAAAAGGATTATTTGTAATTGTAATAACTCCCGAAAAAGTTGAAAAAATTATTGAGACTACAAAAGATATAAATGCTACTTTTTCCATTTTACATGATGCTAATGATAAAATAATGAAAGATTATAAGGTAGCCTTTGATGTTAATAAAAATAATGTGACCAGTTACTTCGGGGCTACTCAAAAAAAGATTAGAATCTATAATGATGAAAATAATAATACCCTACCTGTACCAGCAACATATCTGATTAATAAGGATGGGAAGATTTCTTATGTGCATTATAACCCCGATTATCATGAACGTTCTGATTTCAGGGAAATAATCGAAATGTTATAATTTTAAATGCTTAATTTATAATCCAAACAAGCTTTCACAAAAGCCACAAATAAAGGATGTGGCTTAAGTACGGTACTTTTATATTCGGGATGGTATTGAACACCTACAAACCACGGATGATTTGGAAGTTCTATTATTTCAACTAAATTAGTTTCAGGATTTATCCCCGTTGCTATTAAGCCGGAATCAGAGATCTGTTTTAGAAAATCATTGTTGAATTCGTAACGATGTCTATGCCTTTCACTTATTATTTCAGTTTTATAGGCATCATAAACTTTTGATTTTTTATTTATTTTACAATCCCATGCCCCCAGTCGCATGGTACCTCCTTTATTTACAATATTTTTCTGTTCTTCCATTAAACTAATAACAGGGTATTTTGTGTTTTCATCCATTTCTGTAGAATTGGCATCCTGTAAGCCTAGCACATTACGTGCAAATTCAATTACGGCCATTTGCATGCCCAAGCAAATTCCAAAGAAAGGAATATTATGTTCTCTCACATATTTAATGGCATTTATTTTACCTTCTATACCGCGCTCTCCAAAACCGGGTGCAACCAGCACACCGTGAAGACCCTGTAATTTCTTTTCAACATTAGATTTTTTAAGGTTTTCTGAATGAATCCAATGAACATTAACATTGATCTCATGTGTTGACCCCGCGTGAATAAAACTCTCTGAGATTGATTTATAAGCATCTTGCAGTTCAACATATTTACCGATCACCCCTATCTCAACAGTATTTTTTGGGTTTTTATGTTTTTTTAGAAAATTATTCCATGCTTTTAAATCGGGTTTTTTGTCGGTAGAAAGCGTAAGTTTTTTCAATACAACATGGTCTAAACCTTCCTCGAACATGAAGTTGGGAACATCATAAATGGTTTCAGCATCTATAGATTCTATAACATCTTCTTGCTGGACATTACAGAAAAGTGCTAATTTTCTTTTGATATCTTCAGATAAATGATGCTCGGTTCTACAAACCAGAATGTCCGGACTTACCCCACTCTGCATTAACATTTTTACAGAATGTTGGGTGGGTTTTGTCTTTAATTCACCTGCAGCAGCCAAAAACGGAATTAATGTTAAATGGATTACAATAGCATTATGCTCTCCCAGTTCCCATTGTAATTGTCTCACCGCTTCTATATAAGGCAAAGATTCAATATCACCTACAGTACCTCCTATCTCAGTAACGATAATATCAAACTCACCCGTATTTCCCAGAATCTGAATCCGGTGTTTTATTTCATCAGTGATATGAGGGATCACTTGAACCGTTTTACCCAAAAAATCACCCCTGCGTTCTCTATTGATAACCGATTGATAGATTCTTCCTGTAGTTACGTTATTAGCCTGGGAAGTGGGAATATTGAGGAATCGTTCATAATGCCCTAGATCCAAATCCGTTTCGGCACCATCATTCGTTACATAACACTCACCATGTTCATAAGGGTTTAACGTTCCGGGATCTACATTAATATAAGGATCTAATTTCTGAATAGTGACTGAATAACCTCTTTCTTGTAATAATTTAGCTAATGAAGCCGCTATGATACCTTTGCCTAGTGATGAGGTTACGCCTCCGGTAACGAAAACGTATTTAGTGTTATTCATGGTGATTTGGTTTTGCCAAAAGTACAAACTCTATTGATTTTAGCAAACCAAAATGGTCTTAAAATTTTTAAACTATTATATTAAAAATTAAAACCTGAATTGTATTCTTAATTAAAGTGCTTATTGTTTGAGAAAAGTGATACTGGATGTAGATTCAACATCCCCGGTTATACCTTGTATAGTTAAGGTCTCCATAATGTCGACCTCAATTTTTAAAAGTGTATCGGTTAATTCTATCACATAGGCTTCTACCTGTTGATTATTTTGACTTATAGTAATTACGCCACCATCAACGGTCCAGGTACCATTTGTTAAAAAATCATTTAATAGCACAGGTACGGTTTCGGTTATTGTTAAATCGGGAACAGTTACAACACTGTCGAAACCGCCTGAACTAACCAAGCTATTGGGTGTACCGGTAAATACAACCTGAGCGGTCATGTTTTCTCCATAAGAGGTAAAATTTACTTTTAAGGGTACACCTAATGCAACGGTTTCAAAAGTTCCTTCTTGCGTAGTTTCATTCATTGCCCAAGTACCTTCAAGTTTATCAGCGCTTGTTTCAACCAGAATTCGGTCTGAATCACCATCATCGCTACAGGCAGATAGAAATAAACTAATAATAAATACTACGGTAACTTTTTTAATAACGAACATGATTTTATTATAATTGGTTCCTAATTAAACGACATTATATAGTTTTTATTTTTCCCGTATTAAAATCAGTGAGCACCTTTTTTAAATTAGTTATTGATACTAATTTATTTGTATTGGTCTTTCTTACAAGTAGTCAAATTATAATATTATTTATGAAAGAAACTTAAGGCTAGAAATTGGATTATTCAACAATAATATCATATTTATACAGAAGTCCTTCAATGCCATCCTGAGAAAATTTAGCTTTTTTTATCAGATTTTTCTCAGGGTCTATTTTATAGTTATAAGAAGTTAAAAAATTGCTATTTTCTAATTTTGTATTATCGAACACTGCGTTTTTAAAGTCACACTTATCGAAAGTACAATAAGACAGATCTGATGAGACAAAATCAACTTCATTGAGATTACAATGACTAAATGTTGTGTTCTTGAGTTTTAACTCGAAAAAGGAAGCTAAGTTAAGATCGCAATCTTTTAAATGTATTGATAACAGTAATTGATTACATTCGTTAAATCGCACACCCAGCAACTTACAATCAATAAATTTCACTTCGTTGAGTGAAGTGGTTTTAAAACTAGCCAGACTTAAATTGCATTGATCAAAAGTGCATTCGATAAAATTAATACCCGAAAGATCGGATTTTGAAAATTGACAATCTACAAAAGTGCAATTTTCATATTCGCCTTTCGATAGTGCTTTTTTTTCGTAATTTAACTTTTTAAAGACTTTGTTATGTTCGTATTTTTCTATCATAAGTCTTTTCATTTAATTTACGAAAGAAGTAAGCATATTAAAAACCCTTATTAAATAGTTTATTTAAAGATATTCAAAATAAGCAACCGTTTATTTCAATTTTTAACAGGAATATCTTTTAAAATTTCCAGTACATATTTCCAATATTTTTGAGCGGAACTGATACTTGCTTTTTCATCGGGAGAATGGGCACCTTTAATTGTAGGACCAAAAGATATCATATCCATTTCGGGATAATTCCTGCCGAGAATACCACATTCTAGTCCGGCATGACAAGCCAAAATTTTGGGTTTCTCATTAAAAAGTTTTTGATAAGTTTTATCTAAAACTTTTAAAATGGGCGATTTAGGATTTGGTTTCCAACCCGGATAGGAACCCCCCAGCGCAACTTTAAAACCTGCCAATTCAAAACCAGCCACGATATTATTCACTAAATTCATTTTACCCGATTCGACAGAACTTCGGGTTAAACATAAAATTTTTATTTCGCCATTTTTCACAATAACCCTGGCAAGATTATTAGAGGTTTCAACCAAACCATCAATATCCGGACTCATTCTAAATACACCATTATGAGTTGTATAAATGGTTTGCAAAAGAATATTTTGGTCCTTTAAAGATAATACTTGTCTTGGAGTTGGACATTCTTCTAATAACAGTTCTAAGTCCTTTTCAATGGAACCATATTCATTATATATTTCTGTTGTAATGGTCTTAAAAGATTCTGTTAGGCATTCTTTATGTTCTGAGGCAATTATGGCGTTGCTTTCTCTAGGAATGGCATTTCGTAAACTTCCCCCATCGATTTCGGCAATACGGGCAATATCCTTTAAGGCAAACAAAATACGGTTCATTAATTTATTGGCATTTCCAAAACCCCGATGGATATCCATACCAGAATGACCTCCTTGTAGGCCTTTCACAGTTATTTTATACCCCTTAGATTTTTCGTTTAATCCTTCGGGTATAAAAGCATTAGTTGCTGTTATGTCAATACCTCCGGCACAACCAACACCTATTTCATCGTCATCTTCGGTATCTAAATTTAAAAGTATTTCACCTTCTAGTAAACCAGCTTCCAATCCCATTGCTCCAGACATACCTGTTTCTTCATCAATAGTGAACAAGGCTTCAATAGCAGGATGAGGTATATTGTCAGATTCTAAAATGCTCATGATCGTGGCAACGCCTAAACCATTATCCGCTCCTAAAGTGGTTCCTCTGGCTTTTATCCAATCTCCTTCAATATACATTTCAATGCCTTGCGTTTCGAAGTCAAAATCGGTATCGTTATTTTTCTGATGAACCATATCTAAATGAGATTGCATTACTATGGCCTTTCTGTTTTCCATGCCTTTGGTAGCTGGCTTTTTGATAATAACATTACCAACCTTATCCACAGTAGTTTCTAGTCCTAATTTTTTACCAAATTTCACCATAAAATCGATCACACGTTCTTCCTTTTTTGAAGCTCTGGGTACTGCATTTAAATCAGCAAAATTATTCCAGAGGGCTTTGGGCTTTAAATTTCTTATTTCTGAACTCATTGTATTATATGTTTATGACAATTTCTTCTAGTGGTTTACGTACTTTTTTCAATTTACTCATAAAATCATCGGCAGCTCTATAACCAATAGGTAATAGAAGGATAGATTTTAATTTCCTTTGCTTTAATTCTAATATTTCATCGATCTTTTCTGGTATAAAGCCTTCCATTGGACACGAATCGATCTTTTCTAAAGCACATATGGTCATTAAATTCCCTAAAGCAATATAGGTTTGATAAATAGCCGATTCTTGTTTTTCTTGCAAGGATTTAGCGGCATAAGACTCCTTTAAGAATTTTCTGAACGGAGCTAATGTTTTTTCGTCTGTTCCTCTTATTTCCTTTTCCCTGTTAAAATAATCATCAATATCCTGCAGGGTTGTATCTGTATCTATACATAATACAAGCACATGAGACGCGTTGGCGACTTGGTTTTGACCATAAGAAAAAGGAACCAATTGTTCTTGAATTTCTTTATCTTTTAAAATGAGCATTTTAATAGGCTGCAATCCAAAGGATGTGGCAGTTAAATTAAAGGCTTCTTTTAAAATGGTGATCTTCTCTTCAGATACTATTTTAGTATTATCAAATTTTTTGCAGGCATAACGCCACTGTAAACTTTCTATGCTGTTCATTTAATTTTTATGTAAGTGATTGCATGGTTACCAACTTAAAGTATGTCCCTTTTTTAGCTAATAATTCATCGTGTTTTCCTTGTTCAACTATTTTGCCCTCTTGCATTACCACAATATTATCAGCTTTCTGAATTGTAGATAAACGGTGGGCTATCACCAAAGATGTTCTATTCTGCATAAGTTGCTCAAGAGCATTTTGAACAAGCTGTTCCGATTCCGTATCCAAGGCAGAGGTGGCCTCATCTAAGATCATAATTGGTGGATTTTTAAGTACAGCTCTTGCGATACTTAATCGTTGTTTTTGACCACCGGATAATTTATTACCACTATCGCCAATATTGGTATGAATGCCATTCGGTAATTTTTCAACAAACTCATAAGCATTGGCAATTTTTAATGCCTCAATTACTTGTTCATCATTGGCGCTTTCGGTACCTAAAAGGACATTATTCTTTACAGAATCGTTAAAAAGGATGGCGTCTTGAGTAACAATGCCTAATTGGTCGCGTAACGATTTTTGTGTCAGATCGCGAATATCGATGCCGTCAATGAGAATCCTACCCTTATTAATATCATAAAAGCGTGTAATTAAATTGGCTAAGGTTGATTTTCCACTACCTGATTGTCCTACGAGTGCAATGGTTTTACCTTTAGGAATACTTAGCGTAAAGTCTTTTAGAACATATTCATCTTCATATTTAAATGAAATATTTTCAAATACGATTTCTTTATCAAAGCTTTTTTTGACTAAAGCATTGTCTTTATCCTTTAATGGATTTTCAGCTTCAATAATTTCTAATACCCGCTCAGCCGCCGCATTCCCTTTTTTAATATCATAACTTGCTTTCGAAATGGCTTTGGCAGGCGTTAAGATATTATATGCCAGACCCATATAAGCAATAAAAGAACTGCCGTCGAGTGACCCTTCTGTTAATACCATGGTACCACCATAGTATAACAAAATTGCAATGACAATAATACCTAAGAATTCACTGGTAGGTTTAGCCAGATTGGTCCTGTTTAACAGGCTATTAGAAAATTTATTAAATCTTGAAGTAGAGTTTTTAAATTTATCTGTGAATTTTTCTTCGGCATTAAATCCTTTTATAATTCTCAAACCACCCAAGGTTTCTTCCAAAAGTGACAAAAAGTACCCTTGTTCTCTTTGTACCTTGTCTGATTTTCTTTTTAGACTTTTACCGATAAGTGAAATTAAAAACCCCGAAACAGGTATAAATATGAATACAAAAATCGTGAGCTTAACACTTATGGTTAGCATAAAAATTATAGTGAATATGATCGTCAAAGGTTCCCTGAATATTAATTCTAGAATTGATAAAAAAGAATGCTGTATTTCTAATACATCTGTTCCTATCCTTGCCATAATATCACCTTTTCTTTTTTCAGAAAAATAGGAGAGTGGTAAACTAATGGTTTTTTGATATAATTCGTTCCTTATATCTTTAAGTACACCATTTCGTAAAAATGTTATAAAATACATAGCCAGATAATTAAAGATATTCTTAAGTAAGAACAAACTTATTACGAGGGCGATAACAATTAATAAGGCTTTTTGATTATCATCACCGGCAACTGAAGTTATATAATAATTTAAATAATCTTTTCCGAATTTTCCTATTTCTGAAATACCTTGATACACAGGTTTTTCGGTTATTTTGATAGCATCTGGTTTAAAAAGTACATCCAGCATAGGAATTAATGCCATAAAAGAAAGTGCACCGAAAAAGGCATACATTACATTACAAATAATATTTAAAAAGGCAAATATTTTATAAGGTAACGCATACTTCAGTATTTTTTTGAAGTATTCCATTAATTTAAATTCATCTCCTCAATGATGCGTTCAATTTTTTGGCTTAGTAGTTTTTCTACAACAAACACATTTTCAATTTTATCTAATGGTTGTTTAACACTAAAATAAAACTTTATTTTAGGTTCAGTACCGCTTGGCCTGGCAGCAACCTTAGTACCATCAACAGTCTGATAGATCAAAACGTTTGATTTAGGTAAGTCTATTTTCGTTTTTTCATTTGTAATTAAATTTTGACAAATTGAGGATTCATAATCATAAAGAAACTCAACGGGTGAGCCATCAATTTCTTTTACCGGATTATTACGTAAATCGGTCATCATTTTTTTGATCTGTTCGGCACCATCGATACCTTTTCTTACAAGTGATATCAAATGTTCTTTGTAGAAACCATGTTTTATGTATAGGTTCAATAACTCCTTATAAAAAGTTGAATTATTGTTTTTAGCATCAATGGCAATTTCGCATGCTAATAAAGTTGCAGTCACAGCATCTTTATCACGTATAAAATCTCCCACCATATATCCAAAGCTTTCTTCTCCACCACCTATAAATTCTTTTTTCCCTTCTGCATCCCGTATCATTTTGGCGATCCATTTAAAGCCTGTTAAACCAACTTTGGTTTCGACATTATAACTTTGTGCAATGTCATTTACCAAATTTGTAGAAACTATGGTTGAACCTATAAATTGATTTCCATCGAGCCTTCCATGCTCATGCCATTGTTTAATAAGATAATTTGACATGACACTCATGGTCTGGTTACCATTCAATAATTTTATTTTATGATCTAAATCGCGTACTGCAATACCCAATCTATCAGAATCCGGATCTGTACCTATAACGATATCTGCACCAATCTTTTCGGCCAAATCGGTTGCCATTTTTAAGGCAGCAGGCTCTTCAGGATTTGGTGAAGCAACAGTTGGAAAATCGCCATCAGGTTTACGTTGTTCTTTTACAATATGTACATCTTTAAACCCTGCTTTTTTTAATGCATCGGGAATAGACATGATAGAAGTTCCATGTAGAGAAGTGAAAACCACTTTTAATTTTGAGCGGTTGGGTGTATTAAATGTTCCATTTTTTACACAGGCATCGATAAATACCTTATCAACAGCTTTGCCTATATATGTCAATAGGTTTTCATCAGCCTTAAAGTTGATCTTATCAAACTGCACTAAATTGACTTGATCAATTATTTTTTTATCATGTGGAGGTACTATCTGCCCGCCATCGTTCCAATATACTTTGTACCCATTATATTCGGGTGGGTTGTGCGAAGCAGTGAGTACAATTCCTGCATCACATCCTAAATGACGTACGGCAAATGAAAGTTCGGGCGTAGGTCTTAGGTCTTCGAAAAGGAATACTTTAATATTATTAGCTGTAAGTACATCAGCCACTAATTTCGCCAGTGATTTACTATTATGTCTACAATCGTATGCAATAGCTACTTTTAATTCTTTTGACGGGAAAACTATATGTAAATAATTCGCCAGTCCCTGGGTAGCTCTTCCTAACGTATATTTATTAATTCTATTGGTACCTACCCCCATAATGCCGCGCATGCCGCCGGTACCGAATTCCATATCGGTATAAAAACTATCAAGTAGAATATCAGAATTCGTATCAATAAGAGTTTTTACTTTCTCTCGTGTATCTGCATCAAAAGGTTCTTTCAGCCAGGGTTTGGCTCTTTCTATGATCTGTTCTTTTTTCATTTCTTAAAGTTTATACAAAGGTAAATATTTTTATTCCTAATTTTAATTCTTTCTATCATCTTTCCAGATCAATTTTTCAGCTGATCTGGTTTCAGAAAAATCATTACATCTCCTATCCCCTTCACCGGTTATTCCACCACTTGGATAGCAAATTATATTACAATTCTCATCATAAAGTGTAGTGTACATATCACAACAAGGGGCAGAGACTAAATAGACCAACTTACCATTATAGGAATATTGATAGATTTCTATTGGTGGATTCGCTACGGGAGCTGCCTGAAATTCTTCAATTTTTGTTTCGATACATTCACTGGTGCCTTGCTGGTGCATTGTGCTACTGCACCCGTATGTTGAAATAACTAATAGTAGGTTAATGATCGAGTGGCGGGTCATTACAAATTGGCTTTTTCACTGATCTTATAGCGTTCCTCATTATGTTTTGTTCTTAGAATGAGCTCACCAATAAATCCTGCCAGAAAAAGCTGGGTACCAATGATCATAGCGACAATAGAAAAGTAAAACTGTGGGCGGTCTGTTAATAATCTTCCTGTGGGATGAATGAATAATTTATCAATACCCAAGTATAGGGCGAAACAGAAACCTATAAAGAACATAAGACTACCAAGTAATCCAAATAAATGCATGGGTCTTTTACCAAATTTGGATAAAAACCAGATGGTTATAAGGTCTAAAAACCCATTGACAAATCTATCCATTCCAAATTTTGTTTTGCCATATTTACGAGCTTGATGTTGCACGATTTTTTCATCAATTCTTAAGAAACCTTCATTTTTGGCCAGCACAGGTATATATCGATGCATTTCTCCATAAACGTCTATGTTCTTTATAACCTCATTTTTATATGCTTTTAACCCACAATTAAAATCATGAAGGTGCAAGCCTGAAGTTTTTCGGGCAACCAGGTTAAACAATTTAGAAGGGATGTTCTTTCTTACTTTAGAGTCATAGCGCTTCTTTTTCCATCCCGATACAAGATCTAAATTTTCTTCTATGATCAATTTATAGAGTTCGGGAATTTCATCGGGGCTATCTTGTAGATCGGCATCCATGGTAATGATCACATGTCCCTGGGCTATTTTAAAACCGGCATTCAGGGCTTGAGATTTACCGTAATTTTTTTGAAAACGTATTCCTTTAACAGTTTCGTACTTTTCAGAGAGTTCTTCTATTACTGACCAAGATCTATCGGTACTACCATCGTCGATAAAAATGATTTCGTATAAAAAATGATTGGATTGCATAACACTTGCAATCCAATCGTGTAATTCTATTAAAGATTCATCTTCGTTAAGTAGTGGAATGACTACTGAGATATCCATCAATTATTCTTTTTATATACTGGTTATTTCTTCATCGGTTTTTTTCATAATGAGTGTCGCGATTAAAGAGATGACAAAACCAAAAAACAAACTAAATATTAACATGATAGGGATCAAAAAAGCTGGTCCAGACATTTTCTTTTGCATTGCTATGGCATTTTCTATCATTTCATCTGTCATATTTGGATTATCCAACAGTTTTTGACGTGCAATCTCTAGTCCTTGTTCCATTGATTCTGGAGAGATAATATTCATAAATATCAAGGTATAAATGATATATATCACGGAACTCACCATTGCAATTCCAATGCCCGTTTTAAGCCCTTGGCCAAAGGTTAAAATTCCATTATTAACTTCTTTATACTTTTTGATACCCAATACTATTAAAACTGCGGATATTGCTAATGAAATTACAGATACTTTCCAATCCTGCTCTAAATGTTTTCCAAGGGCAAATAGAATGACATGAAATAAAATAGAGGCCAAACCTAGGTAAAGACCGTAATTAAGCATAATATTTTTTGCTGGTTGTTGTTGATTTTCCATTTTGAATGTTTTTAAAGGTTAAACAAATATAAATAATTAAGAAATAGTAATAAAGCATTTTAAGTGATTAAAATAATCTCAAAAACCTTAGTAAAATTAGAAATAGATTGTATTTTTGCACGGGCAAGTCCTACACAACCAGCTCCCCTTGAATCCTCCAGGGCAGGAATGCAGCAAAGGTATTGGGTTGTAGCGGTGTGATGTAGGTAGCTTGCCCTTTTTTATTTGCAATCGAAGCAACCATTTTCTTCTATATTTATTGATTAGTACCTCGATCATTTTTATTGTTACACATTTTAGTACATTTGTTTTAACAATCAATTTGTCATGCCCAAAGTAGTTTTGATCACCGGTGCTTCTTCCGGAATAGGCCAGAGTATTGCCAATTATCTCGCTGAAAAAGGAATGAAAATATACGGAACTAGCCGCCATCCAAAAAAAGATAGTAAAACAAATGTTCATATGCTGGCCTTGGATATTACCGATGTCGCTTCTATAAATAAAGCTATTGAAACTGTTATTAAGGAGGAAGGTAAATTGGATGTACTTATAAATAATGCCGGTATGGGAATCACGGGTCCAATTGAAGATACACCGACCGAAGAGATGCGCAAAGTTTTTAATACCAATCTTTTTGGTGCTATTGACATGATGAAAGCGGTATTACCTCAAATGCGTAGCCAGGGTTCTGGACTTATTATTAATATTACCTCTATAGCAGGTTATATGGGTTTACCCTTCAGGGGAATATATTCAGCAACCAAAGGTGCGTTAGAGTTGGTAACTGAAGCCGTAAGAATGGAAGTTAAAGATTTTGGAATACAAGTTACCAATGTAGCTCCTGGCGATTTTGCTACCAACATCGCTTCAGGCCGATATCATACCCCGGTCTTTAAAGATTCTGCGTACAAGTATAAATATGAGCAAAACCTGGCTTTAATTGATGCAGATGTAGATAGTGGCATGTCACCCGAAGTTATGGCAAGGGCCGTATATCGTATCATCCAAACTAATAATCCCAAAACACATTATAAAGTAGGCGGTTTTTTAGAGAAGTTTTCCATTGTGCTAAAACGGATACTTCCCGATGCCATCTATGAGAAAATACTCATGAAACATTATAAGTTATAAATCAATCACCTTACTTATAGAAGTGATTATTTATTAGTTGAATAAAAGGGGTTTTATAACATGTTAATAAAATAGACGTTATCAACTTACGAACATTTTTAAGAAGCACTATATTTGTTTAACCGAAAAATCAAGAAATGAAATTTTTTATAGATACTGCAAATCTGGCTCAAATTAAGGAGGCACAGGCATTAGGCGTATTGGATGGCGTGACGACTAATCCGTCCCTTATGGCCAAAGAAGGCATAACGGGTCACGATAACATCATCAATCATTATTTAACGATTTGTGAAATAGTTGACGGAGATGTGAGTGCAGAAGTAATTGCCACTGATTTTGAAGGTATCATAAAAGAAGGTGAAGCTTTGGCAAAACTACATCCTCAGATCGTAGTAAAAGTACCTATGATCAGGGAAGGAATAAAAGCAATAAAATATTTTGCAGGAAAAGGAATTAAAACCAATTGTACCTTAGTATTTTCTGCAGGACAAGCATTATTAGCGGCAAAAGCCGGAGCAACTTATGTATCTCCATTTATCGGCCGTTTGGATGATGTATCTACTGACGGGTTGGGTTTGATTCAGGAAATTAGGCTGATCTATGACAATTATGGCTATGAAACACAAATATTAGCCGCTTCCATTCGCCATACCATGCATATCATGGACTGTGCAAAGATTGGTGCAGATGTTATTACAGGTCCACTGAAAGCCATTGATGGCTTGCTAAATCACCCATTAACAGATATAGGTTTGGCCCAGTTTTTAGCCGATTATAAAAAAGGAAATTAAAACTTTTGATCGTTTAATGAGAAAAAGAGAAAGTAAACAAAAGACCCTGCTGTACGGCAGGGTTTTTTAATTTATCCATTTTGTAGCTGTTTACTCTATAGAAAACAAATATTTAACTTTATAATAGCCAATTTATGTTTCATTGAAATAATATCTGTTTGATGTTTTACCGCAATAAATAATTTCTAAAAGCAAGGTGCAAATTCTGTAACGGATTGAAACTACTAAGGTTTGAGATCTATATGTTAAAACAAAATACAAACAGGTGTTGGTGCCTCAACGGCTCCTGCAAAAGTTAATTTACCTGTATTTCTATCGATCTTAAATGTGACTAAATTATTTGAATGTTGGTTGGCCACTATTAAATAATTATTATCAGGTGATAAGGCAAAGTTCCTTGGCCCATCTCCATGCGTAGACTCATGTCCTATAAGATTTAATGTGCCGTTATTTTTATCTATTTCTAAGATCGCTATACTGTTATGCCCCCTGTTAGATGCGTAAATAAATTTACCATCAGCGGAAATGTGTATATCAGCACTCTTATTTGGTTCTTTAAATCCATCCGGTAAGCTTGAAATAGAGCTCTTTTTTTCAAAAATCCCATCTTTATTTTGCTCAACTAGTGTTATTGTTCCGTCAAGCTCATTCAATACATAGATCCATTGTTTATTGGGATGAAAGGCCAGATGACGTGGGCCGGCCCCCGGAGCCATTTGCAGCGTCTTAATTTCTGAAGGAACAAATTTTTGATGTAAGGTGTCTAATGTAGAAAACCATAAAGCATCTGTACCCAGATCAACAGAAATCACCGTCTTATAATCTGGGCTAAACCAGGCGGAATGAGCATGTGGGCCTTGTTGACGGTCGGTAATGCTACTGCCTGTATGCTGCTGAATATCAAGTAAATCAGACAATTTACCGGTTTCTTCAAGCCTTAATAGCCCAACATTACCTCCTGTATAGTTAGCCGCTAATATATATCTATCTGTATTGATCGTAACAAAACAGGGATGTGCACCGCCAGAGGAACTTTGATCTAGCAATACTAGGCTGTCACCTTTAATTGAAAATGATGATACGGTACCAACATTCTCCTTATTACTTATTTCGTTTACTGCAATGATAAATTTACCATCAGCACTTTTTGTTAGGAAGGATGGGTTCTCTGTTTTTACGGCCAGTCCGACGTTGTCAAGTGTACCGTCTTTATGGAGTATATATTTATAAATTCCTTCACTATCTTCATTGGTATAGGTACCAACATAAAAGGTATAACCCTCTTTTTTAGGTTCACTTTTATATTCGTTTTTCTTACATGAAATAATTGCAAATAGGATAATTGATAAGCCAATATATATTTTACGCATAGGTTAATGTATAATGTGATCTAAGTTTTAAAATTAATGAATCCCAAAAGATATATGAAGTATTCTAATAAATAATTGATGGGCACTTGTTTAAGTAGTTGCCGTTTTTCGATTCTTGCAAAATAAAATGAGCTACATCTGCTCTTGATATCATTTTTGTTAATATATAGCTCCCTAGTTTAGGGCCATGTCTATATTTCGCTCTCTTCTTTCCATTGGTTAATTGCCCGGGTCTAACAATGGTCCAGTCTAAAGTACTCTGTTGTATGATTCTTTCTTGTTTTTCTTTATCTAAAAAATAAAATAGGAGAATTACGGGAATGACAAAAAGGGTATAATACAATCCTAATTTAAACCTGCTATCATTCACGCCCATGGAAGTAATACAAATGAACCGTTTTACTTTATGTTTTTCCATGGCATTGACAATGTTTTTTGTTCCTTCCGAAAGAATACTTGTCTTAATAAAGAAACGCTTATGTCCTAAGGCAGATATTACAACTTCATTTTCTTTAATGGCATGTTCGAAAGTAGCGGGTTCAAGGATATTTCCTTTGACTACCTTTAAATTTGGATGATCAATTTTTAATTTTACCGGATTGCGAATGAGTGCTGTCACAAAATGGCCTTCAGACAGCGCTTGTTCGATCAATTGGCGACCGGTACCTCCTGTACCACCAACTATAAATATTTTCATAATTCTTTCATTTATGAATGCAGGATAAAATTCGATTAAAATAACACCCTTTTAAATATTTTATTTCTGAGTTGTATTTTTTACGGTCTGAATTGTTGTCGATGGGTTTTATTCAGAAATAATATCGTTAATGATCTTTAAATGGTGTCCTGTATGGATTTCTAAAAATTTTGTTGTCATTTTTACATTAAGAATTCCAAAATAAGGATGATTGAAATTGCTTTTTGAAGGAAGCTTCTCAATGATTTTTAATTGTTCTTTCGCCTCCTTAAGTTGCAGCAATAGGCTCTCTTTAATGATAAGGTCTGCTGGCAAAACTGATTTAGGAGCTCTGCCTTTTCCTCTTGGGATTGATCGTACGGTAAAAATATAAGACCGTATTAAATTGAATTTCCATTTATAATTTACCGGATCTGAATTTTGTAAAGCGTTAACCACTGCGATGATCACTTTCAAAGAATGGTCTATGTGCCAAGCAACGGCCTTTTCGGATATGTTGGTAGCCAACTTATCAGCGTGATCGATCTTTTGTTCTAATTCACCGATTTTTTTCTCTAAAAGCATGATTAATTTATTTTATCGGTTGCTAATATACCTATTTATAATTTTTAATAATTGCGTTTAAAATCAATGGATTGTATTTTGCCGTGCTTTATAAAATTCGTAACTTTAAGAGGATGTATGATAACCTAATCGCAAATAATTCAATTTGTGAAATTGGTCTTAAAATGCAGGCTAAGGATTAGATCAGCAATACAGATCTTATTTTAAAGCCATTTAAAATTTCTATACTATTCAATATAATCATTAAATACAGATATTATGAACCCTCCATTATTGTTTACTATCATTTTTGCATTATTTTTATTAAGCGGAATTCGCATTATTTTCGAATATAAAAGGGCTTTAAAATTTAGATTCGGAAAGTATATCAAAACGCTGGAACCGGGTTTCAGATGGATCATTCCAATTGTTGAAACCATACAGATTGTAGATATTCGGGTAATTACCATAAATGTTGTATCTCAGGAAGTTATGACAGAAGACAATGTACCATGTAGCATTGATGGTGTTGTTTTCTTTAAGATCAATAATCCTGAAAAAGCGGTTTTAGAGGTAGAAGAATATAAATTTGCCATTACACAATTGGCACAAGCAGCATTAAGAGATGTTTGTGGTAAGGTAGAACTTGATACCATCTTGTCAAAGAGAGAAGAAATGGGTAAAAATATCAAGGCCATTGTTGAACAGGAAACCAGCGAATGGGGTATTGTGATCATAGATGTAAAGATCAAAGACATACAGTTACCTGAAAATATGAGGCGCATGATGGCAAACCAGGCAGAAGCAGAGCGATCTAGAAGGGCGAGGATCATTTTAGCTTTAGCCGAAGAACAAGCGGCAGGCAAATTATTGGAAGCGGGTAAATTGATAGATCAATCTCCGTCAGCTATTAAATTAAGGCTTTACCAGACCTTGGCAAATATCGCCGCAGAAAAGAATTCAACCATTCTTTTCCCATTCCCGGAAGAAGCTTTGCCCAGAAATCAAAAAAAATAAGTTTTATTAAAATATAACACGAAGTTGACTTTACCAATTGCCTGCATAATCAAGAGGCTCATTAGCGTGTTGTTTCAAAAAATTAAATTTTAAAGCGATTATTTGTCTGATGTGCAGGTAGTCATGTGCGAGCCAATTTGATAGAAATAACATTGCTGTCATTTTTCCAAATTTAGGATGATGAAATGCGTTGTCCCATTGAGGATCTTTAAGCGATTGAAGCCATTGCACAGATTTTTCACGCTCTTTGAAAAAATTCGATAGCGTATGAACATAATTTTGCTCAATATATTTACGGCTTATTACCCAACCTGTGGGGTCAATAGACGGTAATTCAAGAGCTGGAGTATCGAGTAGTATTTTCGTCCTTGTTTTAAAATCTTCTCTCTCTTCATCATAAAGATGGCAAATAATTTCTAGCAAACACCATTTATCCGGTGTCGGTCTCCATAAGTATAGATCTTCAGTTAACCCGGATAATAATTCCTTAAAGACTATTTTATTCCTTGAAAGTTCATTGATAATATAATGGTAGTCCATGTTAGATATATTTTAATAATAAATCGATTCTGACACCTACTAAATTAAAACATTTTTAACCCTTCCAACTTGTCCTGAAACTAATTGGACCTTAATACCGTGTGGATGGTTAGGAGAATTGGTAAGAATTCTTTTTACAATGCCTTCTGTAATATTACCCGAACGCTGATCCTGTTTTTGAACAATGGTAACCTTACTCCCTAATTTAATATTTTTTCTGATTCGTCCGTCTAGCATATTGTGTTCATCCAAAGAGATCCTTCTTTCGCATTCTTTTGTAAAATTCTTTTAACTCGAATTTTTTTTGCTCGGGTAAGGCGTGCCATCGTATGCCTTGAATAGCTCCCTCTAAAGCGTACAGCATACTCAAACTAGCTGCATTATTATCCAACAGTGCGATTTTTTGTAAAGCATTTCGGCTTCCCGTAGCTTTTAATTCTTCGTAATTGGTAATTCCAACATTGTTTAATTGCTTAGCCAGGGTATCACCAATATTGGGTAAGCCAATTAATAAAGTGAGATTTTTATAGGTTACCATATTGATAAAATTTTATGCTAAGGCGGTTAATTCTAGTTCATAATCATATTGCAGATCTTCATGTAAGGTAGCAACAATTTTTTTTATTAAGGCAATTTGCCTCAAGTAAATATTATGCAAGGCAACACTTTTTTGCATCGGCGGAGTCATTTTCTTTAAAACCAAACAAAAATGCAATAAGATCTCTATTTCAGTTTCTTTTCGTTTAGAGTAGCGAATAAATTTTTTGGCGTTTCGCAAGATCCTTCTCACACTTTTTTTTATATAATGATAACTGCTGGTATTTATAAGTTGAAACTGTTCATCAATTTCATTTTTAACACTTTGAATATAACCTTCTTCATCATGTGATTCATATAGCAAGTAGGTGAGTAATTCTTTATTTTCTTTTTTGAATTTTGCCAAACGTAAGCAAAGCTCAAGAAGTTCGGATTGCGATTGATGACTTAATTCTTTTTTAAGTTCTGTTACCGTAGCTGCCTTCATAAATATTTGCCTTTATCCGTTTATATTTTTTAAACTAGATGTCAGTTTTAATCCTTACTTAAATGGTTCGAGAGTAAAACAAAAAGTTGTTCGATGGTATTCATTCTGCTTTTAGGGTTGATTTTTTTACTCCATTTATTTTTCGAGAAATACAACCTACGGGCCTTTTTAAAATCGCTTATTTTTTCGCGTAATTTAAGAAGTACTTTTTCGGTATCATAGTCACCATATTGTTTTAATTGATACTTCGATACAAAACAATCCTTAAGTATTTTACCTGCCTTTATTTTATTGAAATCGAGTTTTTTTCGCTTTCTCTTTTTCTCCGCACTTTCTAGCTTATTTATTTTGAGTACCCGAATGATTTTCTCAATAGGCACCTCATTTTTTAAATAATCATCCTTTAAGGTTTTTAGATTAGATGTTAGTTCTTCTAATACTTCTTCAAGCAGGGCCTTTTCTTCTATATTACCTAATCGTAAATTTTGTATGGCACTAATGCCTCCAATAATGGCTGCCAATGGATCAATACCAATCATAAACAGGTTTTTATAAACAATAAAATTATGTGATCAATTATCTCGATCTTCAAAATCTTCTCTTTTTTTAATTTCTATTCTTCTAATGACCAAATAGATAAGAATGATAAGTACAGCGGCCCAAATTAAAATCTCAATACCCAAAATAACAATTGAATCAAAGTCCATTTATTTTAAATTAACTGCAGTGCCATAGGCCAGGATCTCAGATGCTCCTTGCATTACCATAGAAGTAGTCAACCTAACATTTAATATGGCATCGGCATTCAATCGTTGTCCATCTTGAACCATTCGTTGCATGGCTTGTTCGCGGGCTTGCGCCTGCAGTTTTGTATATTCTTCTATTTCTCCTCCTACTATATTTTTAAGTCCGGCAAAGATATCCCTGCCTATATTTCTTGCTCTTACGGTACTGCCTCTGGCAACGCCTAATATTTTCGTTACTTCTTTACCTGGAACAGCATCTGTTGTGGAAATGATCATAGTTTTTTTATTTAATTACTACTTGTAAAGATACGATTAATCATTATTGTTCACGAATTTGAAAATTTAATTCAATTATTGATTTTTAAAACTAAAAATTTATCATCCATCACATTCCCTGTTAATATGAGGTCTTTAAACGGAGCTGCCACCGTAGACGCAGACATAGTGCTCCCATCATCTAAAAAGACTTGTTCAATTGTATAATCGCCTTTACCCCGGTATGATATTTTTATGATCTCTGATGGCGAAGTTTTTTCTTTGCCTTTTGCATAGGCTGCAAATCTTAAGAGATTAGGATGCGCACCGATCCAGAGATTCCCTTTTTTGTCAAATTCTATATTATCCACACCTGTTCCACAAGGAATATCTTCGATGAATTCTAAAGATCCATCAGGATTTCTATTATACACTTTTACCAAAAATTTCCGAGGTGATGCTACATATAATAGAGACCTGTTCCTATCATAATTGATACCATTCGCATAGGCGATGCCCTTGGCGACTTCTTTGTATTTTTGGCCGTCAAAATAAATAACATTTGAAATCGCCAATCCCAAATAATCTTCCAAATAGCGCCCAATACCTGTGGTATATTTATGATCGTTTGTAAAGTAAAACCTCTTTTCGTCCACGAAAACCACATCATTAGGACTTACCATTAAAGGGTCTTTTAAGCTTGTTTCAAAATTTAGCATTTTATTTTTTAAGGTAAAAACTTCTAAAGAATGACCATCGGGAGTGTGATTTACTGCAATGACCTTGTGGGTACTGTCTTTTTTAAAGATAGAAATACCATGAGGGGCAAAAGATGCTTGAAAATCGTTGGTTAGTTTTATTACCTCTAAGTCTTCATTGTTAAGATCCATATAATAAATTCCGCCATGTTCTTCTTTGGTTGGAGGGAAGTGCCCCCTTTTGGTAGAAGAAATCAATGCAAAGTCGTCTGACGAACTTATAGTGATATCTTCGGCGCCCGGTAAGTCAATTGTTTTTAAGATCTCTCCATCTAAGCGATTATTGATGGCTCTGAAAAATCCTGTAGAAACAAAAATATAAATTGCAAATAATACTATTAATGATATGATTATGACGGTAATCCTTTTTAATAAAAATCCCATAATTCACCTGAAGGTTTTGAGTAATACGTTCTATATGAAAAGGTAATCTCTATAAATAGCTTATTAAAATGCCAGTTAGTCCTATAGTCCGGTTTATCGGGTCTTTATTTTGTTCTTGCGCGGCTAATAATTTTATCTTGATAACTATTTTCATTAGAGATTACTCCATAAAAATCTAAAATAAACTGTTTTGCTTTATCAAACTCTTGTTTATCATAGAATAAAGATTCATAAGTATCGAAGATAGCTAACATATCATCTTTCTTATCAAGATATTGTTTTCTAACTTCAGTGTATATTGCCGGATCTCTTTTAAATCCCCGGTACATACGTTGTTTAACATCGCTTATGGGTAATTCTTCGTCTCCAATTTGTGAAACCACAGCATAACTGGCATCCACAAGACCCGACATATCAAAATCGTAGGGTACAGGCACCATTTTTTTATCGATAAAAAAAAGTTTTTCATTATGCTGGTACGCGGTAGAAAAATCTGTATTCGCTATCATATACTGGAAAAATGCATTCTGAACTGAGCAAATACCATCCTGCCCTAAAGGATGTATAAATCGTTTCATTTCATTACAATTAAGTCGCTTTTCGAGAGTTTTATCATCCTCGAGTAAAATTCCCTTAAGCTCATGTTCTATGGTCTTTTTGCCTCTTTCTTCAGATAAATTAACGGTTACAAGTCGGGTCTTGAAATGATAGGGCGAGATTTCCTCGTATAATTTGTAGGCTAAAAACTCTTTCATCAAATTGTCATTAATATTTTTTGCCTTGAGGCATGGAAGCACCAATTTTAACTTTTTATTGCCCTTAAAAACTGTTTCTTTCGCGGCAGATTTTTTTATCTTTAGTTTAATTGGAGGGAAGTAGCAATTCTTCCGCCTAAAGTTGCCGCGTGCCCTAATTTCAACCTCTAAAGTTTTCCAGGTACCATCTTCTTCTTGATATGAAAGGTCTGTTTTAATATAGGTACTATCATTTGTATTCCTTTCTACATCTTTGTTGGAGTAACTTAATTTAATGGGTAGGATTTCCTCGCTTTTAAAAAGTTTAGTGACTTTCTCCGAGATGTCAGAACTTTCAGAATTTTGAGCATAAAAATTGCCTATTAGTAAAAAATAAGACAATAAGACCGGATAAATTATTTGCTTTTTCATTAAATTGTGATTAGTTTTAACAAATATAACATTTTATAAATCATCTAATTAAACTCTATACTTCCATATTAAATCATAGAACTATTATTGCTATGCTCGTAGCGACAATTACGACCTATGTGTCCTATAAATTAGATATAAACTTTTATGTTGATCTTACTTTAATAAGTATCGCTATCATATTTCCATTGGTGTTTACTATCCGGGGTTCTTTTAGACGTCGTGAAAAAGCCTTGGAACATTTAAGTCAGTTTAGAAGTTCGCTCAAAACAGTTCATTATTTTGTGATGAGCAATAAAGAATTAAGCGAAGAAAATAAATTGGAAATTTACAATATTTTGGTAGAGATCAGTACCAGGGTAATGACACATCTTAGAACTGTTGATAATAAGACTAAAGAGCTGGATGATGTGATCAATAATGTCTATAAATTTATAAGTGAAAAGGAAGGATCTTTTAAAGGAAGAATACGCGATAAAGTTTTTAGATTTATGAACGACCTACATGAATCCATAGAAAACTTGCATGCCATCCATATACATAGAACCCCCATAAGTTTAAAGGCCTATTGTAAAATATTTATTTATATATTTCCTCTTATTTATGCCCCAACGATCATTAACAATGTTGGCGTTGAAACTCCGCAATGGGTAGCTTATTCTATTATATTATTAACGGAGTATATCTTAATTTCGTTATATAATATTCAAGACCAACTTGAATATCCTTTTGATGATAAGGGTCTTGATGACATCAAACTCGATAATTTCAAATTGGACAGATAACAATTCCACAACTGATGGCGGTGCTGATTAAAAATATTTTTTATAGAAAGGTTTTTAATTCTGGATAATTTCACCACAGCCAATTCTTGGGCCGGCGGCACCGGCGGGTTGTGAAGTGAAATCATCCGGACCCGCATGAATGATGATCGCTTTACCCACTATATTTTTTGTTTCATCGTCACATCCAATACACCACAGATCTGTTTCTCTAGTGATGGTTCCGTTACCATCCTCATCGGCTACAATATTTCCAATATCTCCAATATGAAAAGGGTTTTGACCCCATTTGCCATGGTCTACATTTGTAGGATTCCAATGTCCTCCTGCCGATGTGCCGTCTGCAGCACTGCAATCGCCAATAGCATGAATATGTATGGCGTGGTTACCCGCTGAAAGGCCGCTAATGTTGGCTGTCATGGTTACAATTCCGTTGATTTCACTAAAATTCACCGATCCGGAAGTATCACTATCGCTTTTTGCTTCAATAATAGCATTGGCCTCAATGGTTTTCTCACAAGCGGTAATGGTCGTTAAAACTAAAATAAGGAATAAGGAATAAAGTAATTTTTTCATAAGTTTTATTTTATAGGATTATTTAATGTGTTTTTTAAATATTAAGCTAAGAATTTCATGGCAACAAGATATGAAATCAACGCACATGAACCTGTAAGCACAATACCCCATATTATATCAACCAAAACGACCGTTAACGGCCAGTTTTTTATAGTGGCCATGTTGGTAAGGTCATAGGTTGCATAACAAAGGAAACCAAGGACTGCTCCTTGTAAAAGGGCAGTTTGCCAACTTTCATCTCTCATTGCTGGCAGAACAGCAAAATATAGTATACCACCGATATAAATAAGGTAAAAGGTCACTGCAGCATACCAGTTAACATCAGGGGAGAGAATAAAACCTAATTTTTCGCGGTAAAAATTCTTTGCAATAAATCCTAGCCATACCATATCAATAGCAAAAAAAACAACTGTTGTAATGGCATAAATAATCAAGGTCTTCATAATTTTATTTTAAAATTAAGTATCTGTTCTTTAAATATGCGAAATCTTTCTCAAAATATACTATTCAAAGTATTTTATTTTACATGATTTCATTTAATCACAGACATAACTTTTCTCACTTCCTCCAGATTGGGCTGTTGCGTTTCGCATGCTTGAATTCCCATAGGGTACAGCGGTTCTATAAATTTATTAAAATCTTTACAGGATTTAAATATATTGAATTCCTGTTTTTTAATATCCCAGACTATTCCTTTGGACCAGATTGCTCCCTCAGCGATCTCGGCTCCGATCTGCCCAAATAAAGAAGCGATATTCGACGCCCAATGATTCGCTAATTCTGCTTCAGTATACATATAGTTGTCTCCGCCAAGTATAGCCATGGTAAATATGATAGGGTAGTCTGCTTTCTGTGCCCTGTCTGTGGCATTGCGATTGTTTAATATGGCTCTTAGTTGAAAGAAAATATGACCTTTAAAAGAAATGGCGAAAGCATTTCGTACGGGTTTATTAGTGTTTTCATAATAGAATATTGTATGTAGATAAATAGAATCATTATCGGGTTCAACTTTGTCCTTTTTTCTAAAGGGTGAAACCCCTGTTAAAGAACTAGGTTTTCTTCTTATAAAATCTAATTTAGTAGCATAAATTCCTGCAGGATAGTTGGGTTTGTAGAGGTTTTCGACTGTTTCTGTATTGATTGGCTTCAAAATATCTTGTAACAGGTCGAGACTATCTTTATTTTGCCCTGATAATTGAATCGATACGATTAAGCTTACTACAAAAAAGGGTATCTTCATATATAATATGTTAAAATATAAATAGATAATTTGTTTGTAATGTCAAAAATATTTTTATCAAATCTATTAGATTAAAAATACAATAAAATTTGAACCATTTAACATCATTAAACAACTTTCAAAAATCTCTAACTTATTGTATATAGGTTAAATAAAGAATGCAAGGTGGATTGGATTTAGCGTATAAAAAATACCTTTTGAAGACGACTAATTTATAAATCTAGATCATAAGGTATTTTTATATACAAACTATAAAAAGCAGGATTATTTTATAAAATAAAAAGAAACCCTTTAGGCTTGTTAATTTTGTGTAGCCATCTGCTCTTCATATGAAGGTCCGTATAAACCGGGTACCTGTTTGCCGTTGGCTCTTAAATACGCGATTAGCTCACCACGGTGGTGGTAAAGGTGATTCATCAAGAATCCTCTGATCACTTGAATTCGTGGCATTGGAGGCATTAATTCTGCTCCCTGATTTTGCATCGACCACATTTCCATAAACCGATCTTCGGGATAATTTTCAAGGCTTTTTATCGCCGCCTCAATATTCTTTTCCAATTTGTTTTTAATGGATGCCATATTCGATATATCCCCCTTATCATATTTGTAAGTACTCATTTCAAATACATTTTCTTTTAGGGTGGCCGGCCACCAGTTATAAACTTCGGCAGTATGTGCTGCTAATTGGCCAATGGTCCAGTTAAAATCGTTGGGTTTATAATCCAATACATCATCGGGTATTGCATCAAACAATTTTCTTGTGCTTTCGGCTTCAAATTTAAGTTCGCCTAATAAAGATTGTCGTAACATAATAGAAAATTTTAGAGTTAATAAGTTTAAAAAGTTACGATTTTCTGAAAATCAGGGTCTTAAAAAAAATATAAAATAATGTTAAGTACCGTCCTGAAATTATTCAATGGCAAAGTTCACCTTGATCATACTTTCTATCATAATTTTGTCGAATTCGATATCGATAGGATTAAATTGTACCGCATCAGACTCAGCCATACCACGAATCTGGATACCTGCCGCCTTGCCCATATATTGGTTAGACCTATAAGCATTCATATCTGATATATAAATGGCCTTTCCTAATTGCTGATCTAATGGTTTTAGCATTGCTTCGGCCTGCATTTTAGCCTTCGAAACAGCTTTTTGATATAATAAAATCTTTAATTCTTCCATCTTGGAGTATTCTGTTTTTGTCAACAGAACATTGGCTA
>CBDUPN010000018.1:0-26727 GCA_965369125.1 uncultured Aureibaculum sp.
TTTTTGGAATGTTTAATGCTGGTTTTCAGCATAACGCAGCCATTAATGGTTTTCCGGAGGGGATGGGCTTTTTTAGCCCTGAATTTTGGAATTTAGACAATTTAGCTATTGGCGCAACCAAGTTATTACCATTAATAATAGTTTCTTATGTAGTAGGTTTAGGTATCGAAATATTTTTTGCAACTATAAATAAACACGAAGTAGAAGAAGGTTATTTTGTAACGGGTATGTTAGTTCCACTTATTATACCCATTGATACGCCGCTATGGATGCTTACTATTGCCATTATTTTTGGAGTTGTAATTGGGAAAGAAATTTTTGGTGGCACTGGAATGAATATTTTAAACCCTGCTTTAACCATTAGAGCATTTTTATTCTTTGCATATCCTACCTGGATGAGTGGAGACAAAGTTTGGGTAACTGGTGCTGTTGAACGAACTCAGGAAATAGCAGAAGGTGCTAATCTTGATGCTATTTCGGGAGAAACCATTTTGGGAAGTTTAGCTCAAGGGACTGACTATGCGTACTCAATTTGGGATATGTTCTATGGGTTTATTCCTGGTTCGGTAGGTGAGACATCGACCTTGTTAATCTTACTGGGCGGGTTGTATTTACTATATACCAAAGTGGCAAGTTGGAGAATAATGTTATCCGCTGTAATTGGCGCACTGGTTATGGGCCTAATCTTTAACGGTGTAATTAATGCAGGATGGATAGGTGAAGGGAGTAAATTTTATGGCTTAATGAGTTTAGATTCCTGGAAGCATTTATTAATGGGCGGTTTAGCTTTTGGTATTGTATTTATGGCAACCGATCCTGTAACTGGTTCACAAACAAATAAAGGAAAATGGATTTACGGGTTCTTTATCGGATTTTTTTCCATTTTGATACGGGTATTCAACCCAGGTTACCCTGAAGGCGTTATGCTGGCTATTTTACTAATGAATGTATTTGCCCCAACAATAGACCATTATGTTGTTCAAGGTAATGTTAAGAAAAGATTAAAACGTTTAAAAGCAAAAACTGCGTAACGATGGAAAAAATAACAGACAAAAATTCATATACAGTACTATTTACCATTGGTATGGTTATCATTGTTGGTTCGTTGTTAGCATTTTTAGCCTCTTCCCTAAAAGAAAAAATAGCCGAAAATAAACGTATTGAAAAACAACAGAACATATTATATGCAATGGGAGTTAATGAAAATGATGAAAGTAATGTCGCGTTCGTATCAAAAAATAAAGTTGAGAGTGAATTCTCAATATATATCAAAAAGCAATTGGTAATTCAAGGCGATAAGATAGTTGAAGATGATAATGCGTATTTAATAGATGTCAAAAAAGAAAAAGAGCTTGCAAAGGATGCATCTTATCAAAGAAGATTGCCATTGTTTATTGGAGAAAAAGAAGGCAAAACATTTTATGTTGTTCCAATTAGAGGGAAAGGCTTATGGGATGCAATATGGGCGTATATAGGTTTAGACGACAACATGGTAGTTCAAGGAGTATATTTTGATCATGCTGCTGAAACACCAGGGTTAGGGGCAAATATCAAACAACGTTTTTTTATGGATGATTTTATTGGAGAAAATGTGCTAAGCAATGGTACATTTAAAGGGATTACCGTTGCTAAAGGAAATGCTGACCCAAAAAATATAGATAAAACCGATAATGAAGTAGACGCAATAACGGGATCAACCATCACAGGAGACGGTGTAACGGCGATGATTAAATCTGAGTTAAAATTGTATGTACCTTATTTTAACACTTTAAAATAATAGCAATGGCTGAAGTAGTAGAACAAGTAAAAGAAGTGAAGGTAGCTAAAGAGCCTTTATTTTCTAAAAAGAATAGAAAATTATTTACAGATCCGATAACTGATAATAACCCTATTACTATACAGGTATTAGGTATTTGTTCGGCACTGGCAATAACCGCAGAATTAAAAGCATCAATTGTTATGTCCATAGCAGTTTTGTTTGTTTTAGGCGTGGGTAACGTGGTCATCTCATTAATGAGAAACATAATTCCTCAAAAGATTAGAATTATTGTACAGTTGATTGTAGTTGCGACCTTAGTAATTATTGTTGATTTAGTTTTGAAAGCTTTCGCTTATGAATTGAGTAAAACTTTATCTGTTTTTGTAGGGTTAATAATTACAAACTGTATCATAATGGGTCGTTTTGAGGCTTTTGCCTTAGGAAATGGTCCATGGAAATCTTTTCTTGATGGATTAGGAAATGCAGCAGGGTATGCTGTAATTTTAATTATTGTAGGATTTTTTAGAGAATTATTAGGTTCAGGAACCTTGCTAGGGATCCCGGTATTAGGAAACCCTATTCCAGGTGAAAAAACCGGTTTATATGCGTTGGGGTATGAAAATAATGGATTTATGTTATTAGCTCCTATGGCATTGATTGTGGTAGGTCTTATTATTTGGGTACAACGTAGTAGAAACGTAGCGTTAATCGAAGAAAATTAAAATGACTTGTCATCCTGAACAAGATTTAGGATGTCATTAATTATAAGGAATATGGAACATATAGAATTATTTTTTAAAGCAATATTTATTGACAACATGGTATTTGCCACCTTTTTAGGGATGTGTTCATACTTGGCTGTATCCAAAAAAGTTGCCACTGCAGTAGGCTTGGGTGCGGCCGTAATTTTTGTTTTAGCCATTACGGTACCATTAAACTGGTTGTTAGATCAATATGTACTAAAAGAAGGAGCTTTGGTCTGGTTAGGTCCGGAATATGCGTCTTATGATTTGAGCTTCTTATCATTTATTATGTTTATTGCTACGATCGCTACAATGGTTCAATTAGTTGAAATAGTAGTAGAAAAGTTCTCTCCTGCTTTATATAATTCGTTAGGGATCTTTTTACCGCTAATCGCTGTAAACTGTGCAATTTTAGGGGGGTCATTATTTATGCAATCTCGTGAAATTCCAAATCTGGGATTGGCTCTAAATTATGGTATTAGTTCTGGTATTGGTTGGTTCTTGGCCATTCTGGCAATAGCTGCTATCCGTGAGAAAATTAGATATTCAGCAGTTCCGCCGCCTTTAAGGGGTCTGGGCATTACATTTATTATTACCGGATTGATGGCAATCGGTTTTATGAGTTTTGGTGGAATGCTCACGGGTGACAATGAAGAAGTACAAGATGAAAAAATAGAGCAAGCTATTCAACTTGAAGAAAACGAAGATGATCAGGGTAGTGAAGAAAAAGAAGCAATAGAAAACACAACAGCATTAAATTAATAGAATGATATTAGCGGTAAGCACAACGGGAACAATCATTGCCACAGTAACAGCGTTTTTAGTTATTACACTTTTATTGGTTGCATTGTTATTATTTGTAAAGCAAAAACTGGCACCATCAGGTCCGGTAAAACTAACAATTAATGGAGAAAAAGTAATTGAGGTACCTTCAGGTGATACATTATTAACAACATTAGGGGCACAAAAAATATTTTTACCTTCTGCTTGTGGTGGTGGCGGAACATGTATTCAGTGCGAATGTCACGTTAATTCAGGTGGTGGTGAAGCGTTACCTACAGAAACGCCTCATTTTACACGTAAGGAACTGAAATCTGGAGCCAGATTAGCATGTCAAGTGAAAGTTAAACAAGACATGGATATCACGATTCCTGAAGAGGTATTTGGTATTAAAAAATGGGAAGCAACGGTAGTTCGAAATTATAATGTAGCTTCTTTTATCAAGGAATTTGTTGTAGAAATTCCCGAAGATATGAACTATAAAGCAGGTGGTTATATTCAAATTGAAATACCTCCTTGCGAGATAAAATTTACGGATATTGATATTACAGCACATCCTGAGGAACATGATAAACCAGATAAATTTCAGGAAGAATGGGATAAATTTGGACTGTGGCCTTTGGTGATGAAGAATAACGAAGTGGTAGAACGTGCTTATTCTATGGCTTCTTATCCTGCTGAAGGTCGTGAGATTATGTTAAACGTTCGTATAGCTACACCACCATGGGACAGAGCCAAAAACGGATGGATGGATGTAAATCCCGGTATAGCTTCGACCTATATATTTTCCCGAAAAGTTGGGGATAAGGTTACAATTTCAGGGCCTTATGGTGAATTCTTCATCAATGAATCAGATGCTGAAATGTTGTATGTTGGTGGTGGCGCCGGAATGGCACCGATGCGTTCGCATTTATATCACCTTTTTAAAACTTTAAAGACAGGAAGAAAAGTTTCTTATTGGTATGGAGGTCGTTCTAAACGAGAATTGTTCTATTTAGACCACTTTTATAGATTGGAAAAAGAATTTCCAAATTTTAAGTTCTATTTGGTGTTGTCTGAACCACTTCCTGAAGATAATTGGGTAGATAAAAAGGATGTTAATGATCCGAAAGGAGATGGATTTAGAGGTTTTGTACATCAAGCGGTAATCGATCAATATTTATCCAAGCACGACTCACCTGAAGACATAGAATTATATTTCTGTGGTCCTCCATTAATGAATAAGGCGGTGCAAAAAATGGGTGAAGATTATGGTATTCCTGATGAAAATATCCGATTTGATGACTTTGGAGGTTAGATTTTAACGTTCATGCTAGTCAATTTTTGAAATTAATTTTTTAAAAAGAAACCGACACTATTTAGTGTCGGTTTTTTTATTTATAACTTTATAAACATAAACAGAGTAGAAGATGACCCCATTAACGGATCAGGAACTTCATAATTTAGGGATGAATATTGTTGGAAAGAAACTCCAGAAAATGGGTTATGAATTTATTGCTGTTAATAGCCAGTTAAAAAAACATCCACAATTCGTGCTTTATAAAAAAGGAGAAGCCACCGTCTTTGTATTAGTAAGTGTAACTTCAAACCTATTACAATCTCAGGACTATGATGTTATTTGGATGGAGACTTTTAAAGAGCATGCCAAAAAACAAAATGCCAGGGTATGGTTTGCCGGAATTGGCATAGCAAATGCCCAAAGTGTTGAAATGCCCGTTTTTAAAGATCAACCTTATTATGTTGCTTTTGATGATTTTATAAAGGTATTAGATTAGTTTAGAAGTTTTGTATATTTAGAAACTATCTATTTATGAACTGGCCACAAATTATATTTATTGTTTTAGGTTTTATAGCTGCCGTAAGCGTTATCTTTTATTTTTTCCAGGAAAGATTTATTTTCAAACCTGAAAAACTACCTGAAGACTTTGTATTTCAATATGAAAATCAAGAGGTAGAAGAATATAATATTAAGTTAAGTGAAAAGGTTACTATTAACGGATTACATTTTAAAACTAAAAAACCTAAAGGAATTGTTTTTTATTTAAAAGGGAATTCAAAAAGCATTAAAGGGTGGGGCAAATTTGCTGTTGATTTCACCTTTCACGGCTGGGACGTTTTGATGATGGACTATAGGGGTTTTGGGAAGAGTAAAGGAAAGCGAACACAACAATTAATGAAAGATGATGTACAAGCCATTTATAATATTATCAAGGAAAAGGTAGATGAAAAATATATTATTGTGTACGGGCGTTCCTTAGGTACAGGACTTGCCACAAAAATCGCGTCGGTTAACAATCCTAGAATGTTAATTTTAGCCTGCCCGTATTACAGCATGTCGAATAATGCGCAACGTTATTTACCTTTTATACCACTCGGTTTGGTGATGCGTTATACGATGCCAACCTATAAGTGGATAAAATATGTCAAATGCCCCATAAAAATTATTCATGGTACGAATGATAGAATTATTCCAATGAAGTCAAGTATACGGCTTTCAAGGATTAATCCTAAATTAACACGATTATATCCGGTGATAGGAGGGGGACATAAAAATTTGCACAATTTCGAAGATTATCATCGGGCCTTAAAAGAAATATTGCGATCGAAATTACCGGAAGAAATAAATAGAGAACAAACGAGTATTGATTTCGTTAGAAGAAAAATCAGAAAGGATAAATAAATTGTTAAAAAAAGTTTCCATAATACTAATAAGTCTTTATTTATTATTGATAATTGGCTTTTATTTTTTTCAGGAATGGGTCATTTTCAGGCCTAAGAAATTATCGAAGGATCATGTCTATATATTCAATAAAGAATTTGAAGAAATAAATCTACCTACTAAAGATAATTCTATTATCAACGCCCTGCATTTTAAGGTAGAAGATCCAAAAGGTATAATATTATACTTTCATGGTAACAAAGGCAACCTGGAACGATGGGGGCAAATGGTTTTACCATTTACCGAATATAAATATGATGTTTTTATTATAGACTATCGTGGTTATGGGAAGAATTCTGATAAAAGAATAGAAACAGATATGTATAAAGATGCACAATTAAGTTATGATTACATTAAGCAAATTTTTTCAGAAGATAAAATAACGATTTATGGACGTTCTTTAGGCTGTACTTTCGCTGTGAAAATGGCGGCTGATAACCACCCGAAGCAACTAATATTAGAAGCGCCTTTTTTTAATTTAACTGATTTATCGAGGAGTAAATTTCAATTTATGCCCTATGATAATTTACTGAGATTTAAATTTAGATCTAATGAATATATACCTTCAGTAACATGCCCAATTACCATCTTTCATGGTAATAAGGACGCACTTATTCCGCTGAGCTCTGGTAAAAAACTCTTTGAAGTATCAAACAAGGAGAATACCGATTTTGTTGTCATAGACCAAGGTACACATCATAATTTAATGGAATTCGAACTATATAAGGACAAATTAATAGCATTATTGGATTAAAGCAGGATTTAAGTCAATAAAAAAAACCGCCATTTGGCGGTTTTTTAATTAGTAAGATGAAAAATGATCTTATTTTTTTACTTCAACTTTCTCTTCTAAAGTATCAAAGAATTGATCTAGTTTTGGTAAAATAACAAATCTCGTTCTTCTGTTTCTTGCACGTCCTTCTGGAGTATCATTCGAAGCTAAAGGTAAATATTCACTTCTACCGGCAGCTATTAAACGTTTAGGATCGATTTTGAAGTCATTTTGTAATGCTCTAATAATAGCTGTTGAACGTTGAACACTTAAATCCCAGTTATCTCTCGTAAAGCTAGTACTAATCGGCACATTATCTGTATAACCTTCGACCATTACTTCCATATCTGGTTTATTTGCAATTACTGCAGCCACTTTACCTAATAATCCCTTGGCCTTGTCAGAAATTACAGAACTACCGCTTTTGAATAATAATTTATCGGATATAGAAATATAAACCACAGTTTTTTCTACATCGATAATGATATCCTCATCACGAATTCCATCTGCCAAAACACTTTTGAAATTTACTGCAAGTGCTAAATTGATAGAATCTTTTCTAGACATGGCGCCGCGAATACCATTAATATATTTATCTTTTTCACTTAACTGTGCGATAATATCTTTAACGTTGCCACTCGCTGCCTGAGAAAGTGTGGTCAAATTCTCGATTTGCCTTATATTATTGGCATTATTCTCTGTTAAAAACTTGTTTTGACTTTCTAGAGTCGCTAGTTGATTAGCATATTTATCTTTTTCAACTTGGCACTCTAGTACTTTTGCTTTTGCATCGGTTAATTCTTGTTTAGCAGCGTCATAATCACTTTGTAAATCAGCGAATTTTTTTTGTGATACGCATGATGATAATAATATACCTGCAACTGCTAATAATAATAGTTTTTTCATAATAGAAAAGTTATTTAAATTATACTGCGAAGTTATCAAAAAAAAGGAGAGAAAATACGTGAATTATTAAATATTTAATACATTTTTAACAATGTTTAATAGATTATCTTTGCAGGGATGTTATTATTCTTAATAAATGAATTACAGAAACCTCAAATCATTATTATATCTGCTATTTTTTATAGCATTGTGGTCTTGTGAGCAAAATGATCAAAAAGAATTTGTAAAGTTAAACGGATATGCATTTGGCACTAGTTTTAATATTAGCTTTTATGATGATGAACAGCGAGATTTTATCAATGAGATCGATAGTTTGTTTTATTTAGTAAACAGGTCTTTATCAACTTATATATCAAATTCAGATATTTCAAAAATTAACAGAGGTGATGCAAACATTTTGGTCGATGATTATTTTAAAGAGGTTTTTAAAAAATCTGAAAAGATCTATGCAGAAACCAACGGGATATTCGATCCCACCATTGGCATTTTGGTAAACGCCTGGGGTTTTGGCCCTGTTGAAAAAAAGGTTAATAATGATTCTGCCAGTATAAAGGAGTTATTAAAACTGGTTGGTTTTAATAAATTGCAATTGAAGAATGGAAAGGTTGAAAAAAAATATGACAGTATTTATTTAGATTTTAATGCAATTGCCAAAGGTTATGCCGTAGATATTGCAGGTCGGTTTTTAGAAGAACAACGAATCAATAATTATTTGGTTGAAATAGGTGGCGAAGTAAGGACGCGCGGTATCAATACAGGTAAAAATGCAGCCTGGAAAATAGGAATCGAAAACCCAAATTTCGATGGAACAAGATCCATTCAAAAAGTTATTGAATTAAAAGATGAATCGATGGCAACTTCGGGCAATTATAGAAAATTCACAATAGATTCTATTACGGGGAAGAAATATGTTCACATTATAAATACAAAAACAGGTTATCCGTCTCAAAGCAATTTATTAAGCGTTTCTGTAATAGGAAAATTAGATTGTGCTGATGTTGATGGTTATGCAACAGCTTTAATGGCCATGACCTTAGAAGAAGCAACATTATTTTTAGAGAAGCATAAAGAACTGAAGAGTTTTATAATTTATAGTGATGAAGAAAATAACTTACAAACTTTTACAACCTCAAACTTTTAGGGTCTTTAAAATAGCTTCCAGTTCAAACATATAGTCCCGTTTATTAACAGAAGGAGCATAGGTAAAGCCTTCTAAAACTAATAATCTATTGTTTTCTTTATCAACAATAGTATAATTTAAAAAGGGCCCTGCCATAAAATCACCTTTAACTTCCCATTTACCTCTTGTTTCAAATGATGGTTTTCCGCTTATTTGAGTTTTCTTCGTAAAAGGGGCATAGGCAGCTTCAGTAATCATGTAGGTGCCGTCAAACTGACCTGGAATATATTTCTTACCAATGGTGTCTCTTGAGGGAACAATATTATTCATAATGTTATCATCCTCGCCTAATGGCAAAGCGTATGCAATAATATTCATACTTCCTTTATCAATATTTTGCCTGAACCATAAAAAATCACCTGTATCATCAACCAAGGCATAATGATCGGGAATTTTAAGTTCGATACCCAATTTAGAAAGGGTTTTTATATTTTTATTATCCCAAAAATGCTTAGTTACTTTTCTTTGATATAAATTAAGGTCAGCCTCTTTGAAAACAGAAATAATATCATCTCTGTGAGCATTGATTTGATTTATAAGGGCATTTTTATCTTTAGCTGCGATGGTCATTGTAATTTGAGGTGAAGCAAATAAATTTCTTTTAGTACTATACCCTTCTTTATCTTGAACACCAATAAATAATAGATTTCTATTGGTTCTGAACAATTTTCCAAAAGTGCGTGTTGGTACTTGAGTTACAGAAAATTGCGCTTCTTCCTGCGGTAATCCCAAGATTGGGTCTGCGATGATATCTCTTAAGGTATCACCAACATTTCCTTGCCAAAGGTCATTATCGATAACGATTGTTAAGTGATTTATTCTACCGGTGGATTCTTTTAGCGTTAAGCTTTTTTCTTTGGAATTACATGATAATAGTGTAATCAAAAAAATGGAAGTCATTAAGAGTGATCTCATTATATTTAGCTTTTATATATTTTAAGCTTAGTGCCTGGTTTTAGACTTTTAACACTCCAAATATTGTTCCAATTTTTAATTTGGTCGATAGAAACTTTCGGAAATTTTTTAGAAATCAACCATAAAGAGTCTCCCGGCTTAACCACGTATGTTGTATAATCACCTTTTGGGGTTATATTAGGCTTCTTGGTAACCGCGGTAGTAGATTTTTTTGTAGACGCTACATTACCTCTTGGATAAATAGTTAAGCGTTGACCGATTCTGAGATTATTGCTCCTTAAGCCATTCCATCTTTTAATTTGAGAAACAGACACGCGATATCGTTGTGCAATTTTACCCAGATAATCTCCACTCCTAACACGGTATCTTATTCTTTCGGGTGATTCGAATAGCTTAGGCAAAGGTTTTTCACGTTTTGCATCATCGGCCTCTGCAAATGCATAAATTTGTTGCTCATTAGACACGAATTTTCCAATAAGGTCTTTGGGTAATCTTAAGGTATAATTTTTGTCTTTTATGAACGGAATGATGTTAAGTTTATATTGCGGATTTAAAAACTCCAATATGTCATCATTCGTATTTAACACTTTATTTATTTGCTCAAAAGTTATTTGACGTTTTACGATAATGGTATCGGTTTCAAATCTGTTGGCTACAATATTTTTTGGCTGGATATTATGCTCTTTAGCATATTCCAAAATATAATACGTAGCATAAAAAGCTGGCAAATAACCTGCGGTCTCCCTTGGTAAATAATTTCTAATATTCCAATAATTTTTACTTCCACCCGACCGTCTTATTGCCTTCGAAACGTTTCCTGGGCCAGAATTATAGGCTGCCAAGGCGAGATCCCAGTCACCAAATATTCCATGCAGACTAGCCAGATATGCACATGCTGCCTCTGTAGCTCTCAAAGGATCAAATCTCTCATCTACATACGAGTTTACTTCTAAATTAAATTGCTTACCTGTATAATACATAAATTGCCATAACCCTGAAGCACCTACTCTTGATCTGGCGCGAGGGCGCAATGCAGATTCTACAATAGCCAAATATTTAATTTCCAAAGGAAGATTGTATTTTGCAAGATGTTCTTCAAACATTGGAAAATAATAGGCCGCCTTTCCCATTAGGTCTGCCAACGTCTCCTTACGCGTTTTTAGATAATATTTTATGATCCGTTCTAAAGAAGGATTGTATTCGACATGAAAAGGTGTTTGACTATTTAGGTGCGCTAATCGTTCTTTTAAAATATCAGTTGTGAGCTCATTATAAATAGTATCTAACATTAATTCATCAGGGTCTACAAACTGAAAATCGTCATACAATGCAGAGTTATAAAGTGTGTTCAGCCAAAGACTATCTATTAAAGTTGCTTCTTTATGATTAACAAGCTCTAGAGAATCCTTATTAAATTCTTTATTTGATAATTCTAATTTATTTAATTTTTCAACTTCCTTATTGTCATTGATTTGAAGAGCATTTTCTTGTGCAAATATACTTGCAGACAACAGTAAAAGAATGGCAAATAGGGGTCTCATTAAGCTGTATTTTATTTTAATAATAGATTTGAGCAAAATATTCAAAGTAAACAAAAGTATAAAATTAATTTTACACTTATTCTTAAAATATTTCTGCAGAATATAAATTTCTATTAGAAATAAAGCGTTTTGAAAGGAATAACGGCAAATCTCAGCGCAAATTACTTTGAAGTTGTTAAAATTTTAAGCTCAGTGCCGGGTTCAACAAATGATACACCCCAAATGTTATTCCATGTTCTGATTTGATTGATTGTTATATCGGGATACTTTTTTGAGATTAAAAATAAAGATTCGCCTTCCTGTACTACATAAGTTTCGTAGTTGTATGCATGATATTGACTTTCTCTTTGCCGAGCCTTTATATTTTGAGATAAATCAGAATGTTGCTTGTTGTTGTTAGGAAGTTCTTGGTTAGTGTTTACAGCCAAACGTTGACCTTCAATAATATAGTCGGTCTGAAGGCCATTCCAATTTTTTAATTCGTTAAGTGAGATCTCAAATTTCTTTGAGATCTTAACGAGATTATCACCTTGCTGAACAATATAACTGTTTAAATGATTTGTTTTTATATGTTTTGAAACTTCTCTTTTGTTATTCTCTGGCATTTCATAAATGCTATTTTCTTTATGTATAAACTTTGAAATAAGACTTTTTGGAAGCGTTAAAATATAATTATTATCGCTTGAATAAGGAATTATATCCAATCTATATTGAGGATTTAGTTTAGTGAGCAGGTGTTTATCAATATTAATTTCTTCAATTATTTTTGAAAAGGTGAGTTTCTTTTTAACATGTAAGGTATCGGTTTCAAAATATGTTATTTCAGCATTGTTAGGAAATATTTGATGCTCTTGGCCATACTCAAAAAGATAGAAAGTGGCATAAAAGGCTGGAAGGTATCCACGGGTTTCACTTGGTAAAAGATATCTTATATTCCAATAATTTTGCAAGCCACCAGAACGTCTTATAGCTTTGGAAACATTACCCGGCCCTGAATTGTATGCGGCTAATACCAGATCCCAATCATGAAATGTATCATATAAACTTTTAAGATATTTGCATGCTGCCTCGGTCGATTTTCTTGGGTCGTTCCGCTCATCTACATAGGAACTGATATTCAAGCCAAATTGCTTCCCTGTATGATACATAAATTGCCACAACCCTTTTGCACCTGCACTAGATTTGGCATTGGGCTCTAAAGCAGATTCAACGACGGCTAAATATTTCAATTCTAGGGGCAGATCGTATTTATCTAAAAATTCTTCGAATAAAGGGAAATAGTAATTGGCTTTATCCATTAAATTAGAAATATCACCCTTTCGTGTTTTTAAATATAATCGTATAAAACGCTCAACAGTGGCGTTATATTCAACCTCAAAAGGAGTTTCAAAACTTAGTTTTTCAAGCCTTTCCTTTAAGAGGTCTGAACTGAACTCTTCGTTGACAATTTTTTCTAATGTATTTTCATATAACGGAGAATTATACTGGTTTGCCATCCAAGTATTGTCGACATATTCTGCAAATGCCAATGCATCCCTTTCTGTTCCCTTTATAAAAGTTGCATTATCAACGAATGGGCTTGGGCTATCTTGAGAGACAAGTGAAAAATGAGCAATTAAAAAAAATATAGAGATAATTTTTTTCATAAAATTAACTGTTAGTCTTAGTTTTTAGTTGAGTTTTAATCCATCGAACTATTGTTTCGATCATTTCTTCTTTACAAAGATCATTGTGCAGTTCATGGTAACCGTTTTCGAATAATTCAAGCGAAGCATTATTATTAGAATTTTTACAAAACTCTTGAGATGCTTCATAGCTGGTTAATCTATCACTTGTTCCATGTAGAAGAAGCAAAGGTCTATTTAATTTTTTTGCATTTTTGATCAACCATTCACCGGTGTTGATCATTGTTATAGAATAGTTTGGGCTAATTTTATCATGAACTAATGGGTCGTTTAAATATTTCTGTACTTCCGATTGATCCCGTGAAATGGCTTCAACTTCCAAACCGCTTGGAATGGTCGTGGAAGGGGCTATCCGTTGCAAAAATTTTCCTAAAATCAGTTGCCATTTTGGAGGTGTAAAGGCAAGACGTAAAAATGGGCTGGTTGCAATTGCTCCCATAAGGTCATTCTTTCTTCTTAACATGTAATTTAACACCACATTACCTCCCATGCTATGTCCGTATAAGAAATAGGGTACATTGTTAAAGATATCTTTGGCCCGCATTAACATAATTTCAACACAATCTAAAAGGGCATCAAAACCTGGATTATGCCCCTTTTTCCCTTGCGTTTTACCATGTCCATACTGATCGTAGGTGATGACTGAAATGTTATTTTCTAATAGTGTTGGAACAACAAAATTAGCGTATCTGCCTGAGTGTTCACCCATGCCATGAACTAATAATACTACAGCTTTAGTAAGGGATGAATGCCAATATTGACCATAAAAAATTGTATCTCGAAAATTAAATTCAAAGTCTTTATGAATCATCCATTGGGGTTTGTATCAAAAATATCAAAAGAGCGTTAGCTGATAGCAATAATGTTAATTAAAGTTAAAAACTTTTACTATAACTACCTATAAAACAATTAGTTATTCCTTACTTAGAAGAATATTAAGTATTTTTTTGATTATTTCGTATTTAATTTAGAATTCTATATTATTTTAATCGAATAATTGATTATTTCATAAAAATTAATGCATTTGTACATTAATTGTTATTTTTTTTATGGATTTTATTTAAAAGTTGTAATATTGCCTTGTGAAAATGTTATTAAAACATACCAATAATACTTCAGTAAGACGTTTCCCCTTTCGTAATCGTCGCCCGTAAGGGTACGACTTATGCTATGGAACTCAGGTGTGTCCGGTTCCTTTAATTCAAACAACAGCTATATTAATTTTTATAATAATTCAATCACAATACTATGGATATTGTCATTGCCAATAAATCGCATAGTGCATATGCGTCTATCATTTGCGAGAACATTGCAGAATCGGCCAAAGTTAGAGGTACCGGTATCGCAAAACGAACTCCCGAATACATCATAACAAAGCTTGAAAACAATAATGCAGTAATTGCATTAGATGGTGATAAGTTTGCCGGATTCTGCTACATCGAAGTTTGGGGACATAATAAGTTTGTAGCGAACTCGGGTCTAATTGTGCATCCTGATTATAGAAACCAGGGACTGGCAAAAAAGATCAAAGAAAAGATCTTTGAGTATTCTAAGAAGAAATTTCCTGATGCTAAGATATTTGGAATCACTACCGGATTGGCTGTTATGAAAATCAATTACGAACTCGGCTATCGGCCCGTAACTTTTTCTGAACTAACAGACGATCCTGTTTTTTGGAAAGGGTGCCAGACATGCAAAAATTATGATGTGTTGACACGTACCGAACAAAAGATGTGTTTGTGTACAGGGATGCTTTATGATCCGAATCATAAAAGTAATTCGAAAAAAGATAAGATACATGAGCATCCCTATAATAAAAAAGTTTTGCAACGATTGAAAAATATTAAGCAATCATTGTTTTTAAAAAATAAAAAATCATGAAAAAAGTAGTTTTAGCGTACAGCGGAGGATTGGATACTTCTTATTGTGCAAAGTATTTATCGGATGAAAAAGGTTTCGAAGTACATGCGGTAAGTATCAATACAGGAGGCTTTACAGATGATCAAATTAAGAATATAGAGAAAAATGCATATGCGTTGGGAGTAAAGTCCTACAAAAATATAAAAGCCATCTCCATGTTTTATCATAAGGTAGTTAAATACCTCATATTTGGCAATGTATTAAAGAACAATACCTATCCGTTATCTGTAAGTGCAGAACGTATTATACAGGCTATAGAAATAGTAGGACACGCCAAAAAGATTGGCGCTGAATATATTGCTCATGGAAGTACAGGGGCAGGGAATGACCAGGTGCGTTTTGATATGATCTTTCAAATTTTAGCGCCTGAAATTAATATCATTACACCCATAAGGGACCTAAAATTATCAAGACAATCGGAAATTGATTATTTGACCAATAAAGGGATTAATATACCATGGAGTAAGGCGCAATACTCTATTAACAAAGGACTTTGGGGAACAAGTGTTGGGGGTAAAGAAACTTTAACTTCTAATTTGCCTTTACCAGAAGAAGCCTATCCTAGCCAATTAGAAAAACAAGGGTCGGAAAAGGTCAAATTAAGTTTCGAAAAAGGAGAGCTAATGGCAATTGATTATGTAAAAAGACATCCCGAAAAGAATATTGAAATTCTTAACGACATGGCTTCAAAATATGCCATTGGTAGAGATATTCATGTTGGTGATACCATCATAGGTATAAAGGGAAGGGTGGGTTTTGAAGCCGCGGCTCCTTTAATTATTATAAAAGCACATCATCTATTAGAAAAGCATGTGTTAACCAAATGGCAACAACATCATAAAGAGTATCTGGCAAATTGGTATGGTACGATGCTCCATGAAGGAAATTATCTGGATGAGGTAATGCGTAATATAGAAGCTTTTTTAACTGATTCTCAAAATAACGTGAACGGCGATGTCATGGTAACCTTACATCCTTATAGATTTACTTTGGATGGGGTAATGTCTCCCAATGACCTTATGAATACTTCTGTTGCCGCCTATGGCGAAATGAATACCGGATGGACGGCAGATGATGCGAAAGGATTTATTAAAATTCTATCGAATCAAAATAAAATATATAATCAGGTAAATAAAACATCATGATAGAGGCAGGAATAATAGGAGGTGCTGGATATACGGCCGGGGAACTTATCAGAATATTAATTAATCATAACAAGGTAAATATTAATTTTGTCTTTAGTACTTCTAATCCAAACAACAGCATAAGCAGTGTTCATCAGGATTTAGTAGGTGAAACATCGTTGAAGTTTACCAATGAACTAAATCATAATGTTGACGTATTATTTTTATGTCTGGGCCATGGAAATTCAAAAGCATTTTTAGAAAAAAATCAGTTTTCTGAAACTACCAGGATCATAGATCTAAGCAATGATTTTAGATTGGTTGAAAATGCCTCGTTCCAGGGTAAAAACTTCATTTATGGATTGCCTGAATTGAATAGGGAAGTCATTAAATCAAGTAAGTATATCGCGAATCCCGGATGCTTTGCTACTGCCATACAATTGTCATTATTACCCTTAGCTAAAAATGACATGATCCTAGAAGAAGTTCATGTGAATGCCGTAACGGGAGCAACAGGTGCAGGCACCTCTTTATCAGATACAACGCATTTTACCTGGCGGGATAATAATTTTTCATATTATAAGCCTTTTACGCATCAGCACCTAGGAGAGATTAATCAGAGTTTAGGCCAATTGCAAAGTTCTATTGAATCCGATATATATTTTATGCCGAACAGAGGAAATTTTAGTCGCGGAATTTTTGCTACATCATACACTCATTTTAAAGGTGAACTGGAAGATGCGATCAATATTTATAATGAATTTTATAAAGATGCATCATTTACTTTTATAAGTGCTGAAGAACTGCATTTAAAACAAGTTGTAAATACCAATAAATGTTTGTTACACCTGCATAAGCATAAGAACAAATTATTAATCACTAGTATTATTGACAATTTGGTAAAAGGAGCATCAGGTCAGGCTGTTCAGAATATGAATTTAATGTTTGGCTTAGATGAAAAAGAAGGACTGCAATTGAAGGCAACATATTTTTAATAAAGAAAAATAAAGATGAAAATAGCAATTATAGGAGCGGGTAATTTAGGCCTTTCGATGGCCAAAGGACTTATAATAAATAATGCCGCCACAACCTTATACCTTACAAAAAGAAATATAGAGAGTATAGAAGATTGGTCGGATTATAAGAATGTAAAAATTAGTAGTGATAATAGGGAAGCCGTAACGAATTCTGATATTCTGATATTTGCATTACAGCCGAAACATTTAGAAAAAACATTATTAGAGGTAGCCGATTTATTAACTGAGAACCATGTGATCATTTCAACAGTTACAGGATTTAAGATTAACAAAATTGAAAATCTCATTGGATCTGATAATTTTATTATAAGATCGATGCCAAATACAGCTATTTCTGTAGGTAAATCTATAACCTGTGTCTGCTGCAATAAAAAGGGAAAGAAAAGGATCAATATTGCAATCGCTATATTCAACAGGTTAGGAACCACTGTAGAAATTCCCGAAGAACAAATGCAAGCTGCAACTGTTATTTGTGCCAGCGGCATTGCTTTCTGGATGAGATTAATAAGGGCAACCACCCAAGGCGCTATCCAGTTGGGGTTTGAATCGCACATTGCCCAAGAAATGGCTATGCAGACTTGTTTGGGGGCCGCAACGCTTTTAATTGAGAATGGTAAGCACCCTGAAGAAGAAATTGATAAGGTAACTACCCCTAGTGGCTGTACCATTGAAGGGTTAAATGAAATGGAACACCAGGGATTAAGCTCTTCTTTGATCAAAGGGATAGTTACATCATTCGAGAAAATCAGTCAGATATCCAAAAACTAATAGTATGAACTTATTTGATGTATATCCATTATATGACGTGACACCCGTTAAGGCTAAAGGCATCACCATAACAGATAATAAAGGGTTGGAGTATTTAGATTTTTATGGTGGTCATGGCGTTATTTCAATTGGACACTCGCATCCTTATTACCTTAATAAACTAAAGGAACAATTGAGTTCAATTGGTTTTTATTCCAATGCGGTTCATAATCCACTACAAATTGAATTGGCTAAGAAATTAGGAGTATTATCGGGGTGTGATGATTACAGTTTATTTCTTTGCAATTCGGGTGCTGAAGCGAATGAAAATGCCTTAAAATTAGCCTCTTTTCATACGAATAAAAAGAGAGTATTAACTTTCAATAATTCTTTTCATGGAAGAACTTCATTAGCAGTTTCTGTAACGGATAACCCTAAGGTAAATGCACCTATAAATAGTACAAACCCAAAAACATTTTTACCATTAAATAATATTGGCCTGGTAGAAAAAGAGCTAAAAAAAGATGACGTATGTGCAGTGATCATAGAAGGTATTCAGGGAGTTGGAGGGCTGGATGAAGGAAATACTTCATTTTTTAAAGAACTGGAAACTTTATGCGATCGATATAATGTTATTTTTATAGTAGATGAAGTACAATCGGGATATGGCAGAAGCGGTAAATTTTTTGCACATCAATTTCACGGGGTAAATCCCGACATAATTTCTGTTGCCAAAGGGATGGGTAACGGATTCCCAATAGGTGGAATTCTTATTTCACAGAAATTTAACCCTAAACATGGTATGTTGGGAACTACTTTTGGAGGGAATCATTTGGCTTGTGCCGCTGCTATTGCTGTATTAGATGTTATCAAAGATGAAAAATTATTAAAAAACGTTAATGCGATGTCTAATTACTTTATTCAAAAAGCGAAAACGATATCTCAAGTAAAAAATATTAAAGGCAGGGGCCTAATGTTAGGTCTCGAATTCGATTTTGAAGTAGCCGCGTTGAGAAAAAAACTCATTTATGAAAAACATATTTTCACGGGCGGCGCTAATAATAAAAATCTATTGCGAATCCTTCCACCATTGAATATTCAGAAAGAACATATAGATCAATTTTTTAATGCACTCAACGATACACTAAATTAGATCATATGAAAAAATATACATCTGTTAACGATATTATACATTTACCCGAATTGATTGATGAGACGCTGTTATTAAAAAAAGATCCGCTGTCTTTTAACAAACTAGGTAAAAATAAGACGATAGTCATGTTGTTTTTTAATCCGAGTTTACGCACTAGGCTAAGTACACAAAAGGCAGCTATGAATTTAGGGATGCAAGTAATGGTGATGAATATTTCTAATGATGGATGGGTATTAGAATTTGAAGATGGTAGCATTATGAATAATACTGCAGCCGAGCACATCAAAGAAGCTGCTAAGGTAGTTTCTCAATATTGCGACATACTCGCCATTCGCGCTTTTGCCTCGCTAACTGATAAAGGGGAAGATTATGAAGAAAAAGTTATCGAAGGTTTTGTGAAATACGCAACTGTGCCTATAGTTAGTTTAGAAAGTGCTACCGAGCATCCACTGCAAGCTTTAGCAGACGCATTGACAATTACTGAGTATCAGAATAAACCGAAACCAAAAGTTGTATTAAGTTGGGCACCACACCCTAAAGCATTGCCCCAGGCTGTGGCGAATTCATTTGTAAAAATAATGAAGTTAAAGGATGTAGATCTCGTGATAACGCATCCGTATGGATACGAATTGAAAGAAGAAATAACAAAAAATGTGACCATAGAATACAATCAGGATAAAGCCTTTGATAATGCTGATTTTATATATACAAAAAATTGGAGTGCCTATACAGAATACGGGAAAGTACTTACTAAAGATGAAAATTGGATGATCACTCAAAATAAGATGCTATTAACGAATAAAGCTAAATTTATGCACTGTTTACCGGTAAGGAGGAATGTGGTGGTGGCAGATGAGGTGTTGGATAGTAAAAATTCCTTGGTAATCGATCAAGCCAATAACAGAACGTATGCTGCTCAAATCATATTAAAGAAATTATTAGAAAATGCTTAAGAATGTTGTAAATATTGTTAAAATCGGAGGAAATGTGATCAATGATGATGATCAATTAAATTCTTTTTTGTTCGATTTTGCACAGCTTAAAGGGTTCAAAATACTTGTTCATGGTGGTGGAAAAAAAGCAACGGAATTGGCTGGTAAATTGGGATTGGAACCTAAGATGATCAACGGTAGACGAATTACTGATAGGGAGAATTTAGAAGTTGTAACGATGGTCTATGCCGGGTTGATAAATAAAAATATAGTAGCACAACTTCAAAAGCATAATTGTAATGCGATTGGGCTTACGGGAGCTGATGCCAATACTATAATAGCTCACAAACGGATCGTTAAGGACATAGATTATGGTTTTGCAGGGGATATTGATCATGTCGATCATAACAATATTAAAATATTATTGGATAACAATTTAACGCCAATTTTTTGTGCTATAACACATGATAAGAAGGGTCAATTACTAAACACAAATGCCGATACTATCGCCTCTGAAGTTGCTGTTGCACTATCAAAAGAATATGAAGTAATCTTAACCTATTGTTTTGAAAAGAACGGTGTATTAAAAAATATGAATGACGAAAATTCTGTAATAAATACAATTAATTCACGAGACTATTTAAGCTTAAAAAAAGATAAAATAATTGCGGACGGGATGTTACCAAAATTAGAGAATTGTTTTTTCGCATTGCAACATGGTGTATCAAAGATAATTATCGGAAACCCTACGCTAATTGCAAATAAAGATCAACAGAGCACAACTTTAACATTATGATAGAACAACTTATTCAAGAAGCGATAGTTCTCTTGCAAAAAATGATTGCAAAACCATCTTTTTCTTCAGAAGAAGACGAAACAGCTTTGCTCATTATGCAATGGTTTTCAACCCACGATATAAAATTTGAAAGTAAAGGCCATAATATTTGGGCTAAGAATAAATTCTTTGATAAATCTAAACCAACAATCCTGTTGAATTCTCATCATGATACTGTGAAACCAAATAAAGGGTATACGAAAGACCCCTTTAATGCTGAGATCATTGATGGTAAGCTATATGGATTAGGAAGTAATGATGCCGGAGGATGTCTGGTTTCTTTATTAGCATTATTTACCTATTATCATAAACACCAGGAATTAAATTATAATCTAATCATAGTGGCTTCGGCAGAAGAAGAAAGTTCTGGAACCAATGGATTAAATAGTGTATTGCCATTACTTCCTGAATTAGATTTTGCTATTGTGGGCGAGCCTACACAAATGCAAATGGCAATAGCCGAAAAAGGACTCCTAGTCTTAGATTGTTATGCTCATGGCGTAGCAGGTCATGCAGCGCACGGATTGGGGGAAAACGCGATCTATAAAGCAGTAGAAGCTATTGAATGGTTTAGGAAATATCAATTTAAAAAAGAATCTGATACTTTGGGTAAAATTAAAATGACGGTTACTCAAATCAATGCCGGCGATCAGCACAATGTAATTCCGGCAGATTGTCATTTTGTAGTGGATATAAGGATCACTGATAAATATAGCAATCTAGAAGTTTTAGATATTATAAAAGATCATGTTAATGTAGAGGTGAAACCACGTTCGCTTCGATTGAATTCCTCGTCTATTTCAGCCGATCATTCAATAGTAAAAGCAGGTATCGCTATGGGTAAAAAAACCTACGGGTCACCGACCTTATCAGATCAGGCAGTATTAAGTTGCCCGTCCTTAAAATTAGGGCCTGGTGATTCATTACGATCACATACGGCAGACGAATTTATTTTTGTAGAAGAAATTGAAAACGGAATAAAAGAATATATCGAACTATTAGAAAGGGTATTGCATTAACATATTTATTAGTAATAGTTCATTCATAAAAATATTAAAAACAGCGTAATGAAACTTTGGGATAAAGGCATAAAAACAGATAAGAAAATAGATATGTTCACTGTTGGTAACGATCGAAATTTAGATCTCGTATTAGCAAAATATGATGTGATTGGCTCGATAGCCCATGCTAAAATGTTACATAAAATTGGGCTCTTAAGCAAAGACGAAAACAATTCATTGGTTAAAGAATTGAATGCAATAATAGATATAATAGAAAAAGGTGATTTTACAATAGAGGATACTTTTGAAGATGTGCATTCTAAAGTGGAATTTATGCTCACTGAAAAATTGGGGGATGTCGGAAAAAAAATTCATACGGCGCGCTCAAGAAACGATCAGGTTTTGGTAGATATGCACTTGTATCTAAAGGATGAGATTACAGAAATAAAGAATATGGTTAAAGCCTTATTTGACCTATTGATCTTAAAGGCAGAAATGCATAAAAAGGTATTGATGCCGGGGTATACACATTTTCAGGTAGCAATGCCTTCTTCATTTGGTCTATGGTTTTCGGCATATGCCGAAAGTTTGATCGATGATATTTACATGTTGAATACTGCATATAAAATTGCAGATCAAAACCCCCTGGGATCGGCGGCTGGTTATGGAAGTTCATTTAAGATCGATAGAACTTTAACCACAGAATTATTAGGATTTAAAACATTAAAATATAATTCAGTAGCAGCACAAATGAGTAGGGGTAAAACGGAAAAGGCAGTTGCTGTTGGTTTAAGTGCTTTGGCAGGTACACTGTCTAAATTTGCTATGGATATTTGTTTGTATATGAGCCAAAATTTTAATTTCGTTTCATTCCCTGATGAATTTACTACCGGTTCGAGTATCATGCCGCATAAAAAAAACCCTGATGTTTTCGAATTAATAAGAGGAAAATGCAATTCAATTCAGGCTTTGCCTTATGAATTAACTTTAATTACCAATAATTTGCCAAGTGGTTATCACAGGGATTTGCAAATTTTGAAAGAATCGTTAATACCGACCATACAAACAATTAAGGCATGTTTAGAGATGTTGACGTTTTCACTTGAGAATATAAAAATAAATGCCGAAATTTTAAATGATCCTAAATACGATTATCTATTTACTGTAGAGGAAGTAAATAAGTTGGTAGCACAAGATGTTGCATTTAGAGATGCTTATAGAATTGTGGGAAGCAAAATTCAAAAAGGCGAATTCAAAGCCAATAAAGTAGTGAATCATTTACATGAAGGTAGTATTGGAAACTTGTGTCTAAAAGAGATTAAGGATAAAATGGTGAAAGCACTTTAGTTTTGGCTATATTTGAGTAAACTATATTCAAGTATTATGAAAAATCTCGTGATCATCTTTTTATCACTTATCATTTTATCCGGCTGTAAAGAAGCCACGACTGATCTTAAAACTACGAACAAAAAGGTGAACGATTGGGCATTACTTGATTTTGTAAAAGTAGACAGTATAAATCCTATTCTAAAACCAACACCTTCCTTAAGTTTCAATTGTCCGTTAAACAACAAAGAGATCTTATGGGAAGAACGAAATGTATTGAACCCTTCTGCCATAGTTAAAGACGATAAAGTTTATATGTTTTATAGAGCTCAAGATCTAAGTGGAACATCTCGTATTGGAATGGCCGTTAGCACCGATGGTTTACATTTTGAAAAAAGTCCTACACCTGTTTTCTATCCTGATGAGGACGAAATGAAAGTTTATGAATGGAACTATAAAAAAGGGTCTGAAACAACCAATTCAGAAGATTGTTATTTCTGTTATTTTGATGGTGTAGAAGATCCGCGTATAGTTGAAAGTGATGATGGAACCTATTTTCTTACCTATACATCTTATGATGGTAAAACTGCAAGGTTGAGTATAGCATCTTCGAAAGATCTAATCAATTGGACCAAGCATGGATTGGTTTTATCTGACGAAAAATACAAGGATACCTGGTCAAAAGCAGGCGCGATTGTTTCTAAATTGGTTGGAAATAAAGTGATCGCCACAAGAATAGATGGTAAATATTGGATGTATTTTGGGGATACGAATTTGTTTATGGCCTATTCAGATGATTTGATCGATTGGGAAATTGCCGAGAACGAAGAGAGTAAGAAAATGATAGAAGTATTACATCCCCGTATGGGATATTTTGATAGTAGACTTGTTGAACCCGGGCCTTACGCGCTTATAAAAGATGAAGGAATACTGTTGATTTACAATGGTAGCAATGCGGCCAATTTTAATGAAACCGAATTACCAAAATTTACCTACGCTGCCGGTCAGGCATTATTTGATAAAGAAAAACCTTATAAACTCTTAGAAAGAACAGAAGATCATTTTATCTATCCGGATAAAGATTATGAGAAAGTAGGAGAGGTTAATGAAGTATGCTTTGTTGAAGGGATGGTTTATTTTAAGGATAAATGGTTTTTATATTATGGCACGGCAGATTCTAAAATTGCTGTAGCTGTTCGTGATTGATAAACCTTTAGCTTATTTTTTAAGGGCCTTTTTCATGGCAATCGCTTTTAATAAGCATTCTTGATACTCTTTTTCAGGATCAGATTCTGCAGTAATTGCCCCACCGACAGAATATGATAGATATTTCGTTGTTCTATTGTATAATATACTCCGTATCACCACATTAAAATCAAAATCATCCGATGGAGTGAAATAACCTACGGCACCTGAATATAGGCTCCGTTTGGTTGTTTCTAATTTCTCAATGATCTTCATGGCTGAAATTTTTGGGGCACCGGTCATGCTCCCCATAGGGAAAAGGCTTTTAATAACATCTATACTATCAGTCTCATCGTCGATCATTGATGTTATGGTAGAGATCATCTGGTGAACTTGGTCAAAAGAATACACTTTACATAATTCTTCCACAGTAACCGTGCCTCGAACGGCTGTTTTGGATAGATCGTTGCGGACAAGGTCTACGATCATAATATTTTCGGCGCGTTCTTTTTTGTCAACCGAAAGTGCTTGGGCTAATTGATTATCGGTTGATTTATTTGTTGATCTTTTAGCAGTGCCTTTAATAGGTTGTGAAATGATCTTATTTTTCTCTTTCGTTACAAAGCGTTCGGGTGAAGCTGAAAGCAAGAACAGATCATTTAATTTTACAAAGCTCGCAAAAGGTGGTTTAGAGATGTCATTTAAATGCAAGTAAACTTCTAAGGGATTTATATGGGCATTCTCAGCATAAAACTCCTGGCAATAATTAACTTCGTAAATATCACCCCTGTGAATATGTTCTTGTATTAATTGCAGATTATTTAAATATGCTTTCTTGGTTACCCTCTTGTGAATTTTTACTTCATGTTTTATGCAGTGGTCTTTAGATGAATTGTTAGGTTTTTTAGAGAACAAATCCATTTTAAGAATATTGAAAATGTCATTTTCAATGTCAGACTCAAAATCTTTTAGATATTGAACTTCTACCTCATTATCATTTAGGAAGAAAAGTTTTTTTGGTTGAAAGAAGTAAAGTTCAGGAAATTGCAGGCCATCAAAATTATCAGATCTTAAATCTTCTATATCATTTTTAAGGTCATAACTTAAATAACCAAAAATATAATCGCGAAGGCCGTTCTTGTAATTCTTTAATTTAGTGAATGCATTTTTAAAATCACTTTGCAATATAGAATGTGCATCAACCGCAAGAACTGCTTTAAATTTGGAATACTTTTGTGGATAGTTATTACTGTCTAGCCATACTATTTGCTCAAATTGTTGAGCCCAAGCCAATAAGTTTGACTTAAAATCAGGATCGTTTTTTATTGATATTTTTTTTATTGTTCGCAACTAGGAAGATGATGAAGAATGATCAGCAATAATTTTCCATGCTCCATCGATGCGTTTCAATATTACGGAGAACATTCCATTGGCATCTCCTAAAGATCTCTTTAAATGAAATTCACCGATTACTAAAAAAACATCATCGGCTAATTGGTCGAACTCCAATAGATTAAAAGTTAATATACCACTATGGTCTTTTGTTGGATAACCCTTTTTATAATTCTCTAAGGTTTGCTGCCAACCGTAGGTAAGTCCGTTGCCACCTACAAATTTTAACTTATCAGATTTATAATAGCCTTGCATAAAAGCTTCCAAATCTCCATGATTCCAATCCATTGCCTGCTGCAACATCATGCTTTTAATCTCTTCCTTTGAAGTTTCATAATGTGAAGATGATCCTTGTTGTAATTTACAAGCACTTAACATCAGTACCGATGTTATGATCAAAAACAAAAAAATATTATTCCTCATCCGTAATGGCACCATTAACTATGGAGTGGTCTATTATCAGTTGCCGCCAATGCAGCTTCTTTAACGGCCTCGGCATAGGTAGGATGTGCGTGGCTCATACGTGCTATATCTTCAGCGGAAGCTCTAAATTCCATGGCAGTTACTGCTTCTGCAATGAGGTCGGCTACCCTTGCCCCACACATATGAACACCTAAGACTTCATCTGTACCGGCGTCTGCCAATATTTTAACAAACCCGTCAATATCACCGCTCGCACGAGAACGACCTAAGGCCCGCATAGAAAATTGACCTGATTTATAGGCTACGCCTTCCTCTTTTAATTGCTCCTCAGTCTTTCCTACAGCAGCGACTTCTGGCCATGTATACACTACACCCGGAATAAGATTATAATTGATATGCGGTTTCTGTCCAGCCAAAATTTCAGCCACAAAAACACCTTCTTCCTCAGCCTTGTGAGCCAGCATGGCACCTCTTACTACATCGCCAATGGCATAAATATTACTAATATTGGTTTGCAAATTTTCATTCACTTCTATCTGGCCATTTTTTGATAAATTTACACCTGCTTTATCTAACCCAAGGCCATCGGTATAGGGCCTTCTTCCAACTGATACCAGACAATAATCTCCTTTAAATTCCACAGCATTTCCTT
>CBDUPN010000019.1:0-25290 GCA_965369125.1 uncultured Aureibaculum sp.
CAAACCAAGGGAACATTTGCATAAGGCTAAATCTGGCTTCCTGACTTCCAACCCTTGTTTCTATCATTTGCCCGAAAGCACTCATGGTTAAACTTGGGTCAGGCAAGGAGCTTACTTGAGGTGACTTCTGCATGGCAGCCTCAAACATTGCATATGCAGCTTTTACCTCAGGATTATTTTGTGCTGCAATGGCCAAATAATCACTCAAAGTTTGTGCATAACCACTGGTGAAAAATAAAGTAACAAAAACGAATAACATCATTCGTTTTTTACCTATCCAGTATCTCTTTGATAGTGAATCTATCAACATATCATTCTTAACTAATGTTTTCATATCGTATTCTTTTTTACTACAGTTTCTCTCCAATAGGCTTGTAATACCGGTACCACAAACATGGTCATCAGTTGGATCACCATTCCTCCGAAGGTTGGAATTGCCATTGGGATCATAATATCAGAACCTTTCCCTGTGGAAGTTAATACAGGTAATAATGCAATTATTGCCGTTGCCGCTGTCATCATTGCAGGCCGCACACGCTTTTTGCCTGCAATTAACACAGCCTCTCTAACTTCCTTGACAGTTTTTGGATCTCGTTCTTCAAAAACCTGATGGATATAGGTACCCATAATCACACCATCATCGGTAGCAATACCAAAAAGGGCAATAAAACCAACCCAAACTGCAACACTAAGATTGATTGGGTGAATTTGGAAAAGATCGCGCATATTCACCTCGGCAATGGAAAAATTTAAAAACCAATCTTGTCCGTACAACCAAAGCATAAGGAACCCCCCAGCAAAAGCAACGAAAACGCCTGAAAAATGAATGGAGGAAGCGATGATCGTTTTGAATTGAAAATATAACAACAAGAATATCACGATCAAACTTATCGGTATCACTATAGACAACCTTTTTATCGCCCGGATCTGATTTTCATAACTACCAGAGAATTTATAGTTTACCCCTTTAGGAATCACCAATTCTCCTGAATCTACCTTCTCTTGAATATATTTTTGAGCATCATTTACAACATCTACCTCAGCATAATTCTCTTTTTTATCAAATAATACATAGCCTACTAAAAAAGTATCTTCACTTTTGATCATTTGAGGCCCGCGAACATATTCTAAACTTACCAGTTCACCTAAGGGTACCTGAGCCCCAGTGGGCGTAGGGACCAATATTTTCTTGATCTTTTCGGGATCATCACGCAATTCTCTCGGATATCTTACCCTTACCGGATAACGCTCCCTGCCTTCAACAGTGGTGGTAATTTCCATTCCTCCAATGGCGGTTTCAATAACTTGTTGGGTTTTTTCTATACTTAGGCCATACCTTGCAATTGCATTACGGTCAATATTGAGTTCTAAATAAGGTTTCCCAACAATCCTATCAGCAAAAACAGCTTCCTGCTTAATAGAAGGTACTTCTTTTAATATATTTTCCAGCTCAACACCAAAATCCTGGATAGTTTTTAGATCTGGCCCATACACTTTAATTCCCATAGGTGCACGCATACCTGTTTGCAGCATGACCAACCTCGTTTCTATGGGTTGCAATTTGGGAGCAGACGTTACGCCCGGTAATTTGGTTACCTTGATTATTTCTTTCCAGATATCATCTGAATTCTTAATTTGAGGTCTCCAATTCCTAAAAAACTCACCATGATCATCCAAGGTAAGATCGACTTCCTCTATTCCCAATTTTAAGGCCTCTTCATTAGTCACATATTCGCCTGATTTAAGCAAGAATTTTTCATCCCTATTAACTTTGAATCTTTTTGGTTTACCATCATAGGTAACAATAAACTCAGGCTTGTAATTGATAATATTTTCATACATCGAAATTGGGGCAGGGTCTAACGCACTTTCTACGCGACCTAATTTCCCAACGGAATTTTCAACTTCGGGAATATTAGCTAAGGCCATATCCAGTAATTGTACAATGCGTTTACTTTCTTCTACTCCGGTATGAGGCATCGAAGTAGGCATCAATAAAAAACTTCCTTCATTTAGTGAAGGCATAAATTCTGAGCCTAAGCCAGGAAATGTATGAGCGGCTCCAGACCAAACTTTAGTTGTTTTTATGTTCCATCCAATTTTATCAAATCCTTTAGAAATAAATCCGAAAGTATTATTAAATCCGATCCAAATGAGTAGTCCGAGTAGAATGGTAAACACCGGTATCATCATAAATTTCCTTTTATTTTCTAAACACCAACTTAATATGATTTCATAATAATGTACAATAGAAAATAAGGCCCCTAGTATAATACCCATTAATATCAGCACAAAAAGGTAGTTTACAATAATACTATTTTGTGGTCCTAGCGGCATCCACTCTTCTGTCAAGAAAAAGGTGGCCACAAATAATGTTAATATCAGATTAAGATATTTTGTATATGGTTTATATTTAACCGGCCAACGGTGTTCGTATATGTTATTCGCACCAATAAGGCATAGTACTAATGGCAACCACATTTGTAAATAAAAGGCTAGAAATAGCCCTCCGGTAATCAATATAATGCCGCCAACTCTTCGAACCCTTTTTTTATCATAATCAATTCCAAACACAAAATGAGCGAATGCAGGTAAAACAACAATTCCTAAAACAAATGCTCCTAATAAAGCAAAGGTTTTGGTAAATGCCAATGGCCTAAATAATTTTCCTTCAGCTGAAACCATGGCAAAAACAGGGACGAAGCTAACAACAGTAGTCGCTAATGCTGTTGTAACGGCAGAGGCGACTTCTTTCGTAGCATTAAAGATCACATTCCTTAATTCCTTCCCTTTTACACCTTTATTTTCCGGCATTTCTAAATGCCGTATGATATTTTCAACAAAAACAATTCCAATATCAACCATGACGCCAATAGCAATGGCAATCCCCGAAAGGGCTACCACGTTAGCATCAACACCAGCATATCGCATTACAATAAAGGTCATGAGCACACCTACAGGTAATAAGCTTGATATTACAATAGATGCCCTCAGATTTAACATTAGTACAATAACAACTATGATACTGATCAAAATTTCGTGAGAAAGTGCAGTTTCTAACGTACTAATTGTTTCTTCAATGAGATGCGTTCTATCATAAAAAGGAACGATGGTTAACTGGCTTGTGGTGCCATCAGATAATATTTTCTTGGGCAAACCTGGTGCAACTTCTTTGATCTTTTCTTTTACATGGTTGATCACCGCTAATGGATTCGAACCATATCTTGCAACTACTACTCCCCCAACAACCTCAGCACCACCTTTGTCTAAAACACCTCTACTCGTAGCAGGTCCTAAAGTGACCACTGCAATATCTTTAATGAGAATGGGTTTATTACTATTAACGGCTACTACTGTATTTTCAAGGTCTTCCACCTTTTTAATATAGCCTAGTCCACGAATCAGATATTCCGCTTTATTAATTTCGATGGTTTTAGCACCAATATCACGATTAGAATTTTTTACAGCCATCATAACCATGTCAATCCCAATATTGTATGCCTTTAAGGCATCCGGGTTCACATCGACCTGATATTCCTGCACATATCCACCAACGGAGGCAACTTCTGACACCCCTTCAACGGCATTAAGTGCATATTTTACGTAATAATCCTGTGTAGAACGCAACTCATGCAGATCCCACCCTCCTGTAACATTGCCGATCGAATCCCTACCTTCCAGAGTATACCAATACACCTGACCTAAGGCTGTTGCATCCGGCCCTAACATAGGTTGAACACCTTCGGGTAATAAATTGGAAGGAAGCGAGTTTAGTTTTTCCAACACCCTTGATCTCGACCAATAAAACTCGACCTTTTCTTCAAATATGATGTAGATACTTGAAAAACCAAACATAGAAGTGCTGCGTATGGATTTTACATTTGGAATACCTAAAAGTGATGTTGTTAAAGGATAGGTGATCTGATCTTCAATATCCTGGGGAGACCGCCCCGGCCAGTCGGTAAATACAATTTGTTGATTTTCCCCAATATCAGGAATAGCATCTACAGGTACCGGATCCTTTGGAATAAATCCTGTTTCCCAGCTAAATGGTGAAGTTGAAATGCCCCAGGTGACAAATGCCAGAAATAGCAAAACAGTAATTAATCTGTTCTCAAGAAAATATTTGATGATATTATTTAACATGATATTATTAATTTGAATTGAGCCCAGATCTGAGCTCCAGGCAATTAAATTACAGGGCATTGCTTATTCGCAATTACCCGAAAATTCAAATTATAATGATCAAATTAGGAATGTCTCATCCAACAGTTGTATGTCGGTAATGAGCAGCGGTGGCGGATAGCCATAAAAGGGAATTATATTTTCTTCTAAGCCTTCAAAAAGGTTTACATATGTAAAAAAGAAAGATGCAACAAACTGTTGCTTTTGAAGATCTATTTTATCTAATGATGTCTTTAAGTTTTCTTGGCCTTGAAAAATAATAGTTACATCCGAACAACAATTTTTCTTTTTAACCGAACAGTCATTTAGATCGTTGTTAGTTTGCATTTCCATACCACATTCTTCGGCTTCAAAGAAAATAGTAGAATCTACTAAAGTATCACCACAATAATGCTTATCTACACTAAAAGACATGGTAGAAAACAGCACCAATAGGGCCATAAAAAAGGATGATATTTTTAGTATTACTTCTTTCATGCGACATCGAAATTAATCATTTTGATTAACATATGTCTAAATTTCTTGTTAATTTTTATATAACTAATTATATAATAACTAATCATTTAACGATAATTATAACGAACATTCCGGCCTTTTATTTCTAAGGAAATTGAAAGCCCAATGCACAGTCTTATAGATAAGTAATTTTACTTTTGATGGTTCATAACCTTTTGCTGATAATAAAATGCAGGTAATAAGATCAACACAAAAACCGGATGAATTAAGAATCGGCGCACATAAAAAGTAAATAAATAACCATTGGCCATCCCTGTTCTTAGCAATAGATAATATACAATTGCCAGCACGATAAAAGCTATAACATAAAACTTGATAGAAAATAATACCAAGTTTCTTTTCTGGAAGGCCACATAAATTATTGCCAGAGAAATAAAGGCATTTAAGGTATAGCGCAGAAAAATGCTGAAGAATAATTTAATCGTTCCAAAGCCGGGGATCGTTTCTCGTAAATAATCATTTTGGAAATAATTGATAAAAGGATCATAAAATAAATTCTTTTCAAAGGCTCTTACTAAAAACAATAGTAATACCAATACCCCAATAATTGTTAATCGTACCAATCTACTCATTTCTTTATTTTTTTAAAATGAGAAAATCTATTTACCCAAATGATCCATAAAATAAATGTTGTACCATATATGATTCCGGGGAATAATAAACTGTGTAAGAAAAATTTGTATTCCGGATATTTATACATCAACATACTCAACACTAATATTCTAAAAACATTCACCGCATAAATAATAACACTACCGAGTAAACCAAAAAAAATGGTAGCCTTTAAACTTCCCGTAAAGGCAATGATAAAGGTTAGAAACAAGATGATAACACTTACCGAATTACATCCTTCAACAATTCTCGCCGCATAGGTGTTTCCTACAAAAAATTTAACAGAAAGCTCTGACTCATGCTGTTCGACGTGGGTATTATACCCAAACAATGCTGCAAGTTTTTGAGTTTGATTGGCAACTGTTGTTGTAATTGAGTCGCAAGCAAATACATCACCTCTTTGCTGTGATTGTTTTAAATAAAGTGAATAAATACCGAGCAGAAGAAAATAGGTAACAAAAAATCTAATTAAAAATTTTATGATTATTTTTCTATTTTTCAAATGAAAAGTACCTTAATTTAGTGCGACAATTATTTCCAGATCAAATTTAAATCATTCCTATGGAATTAGCTCATTTAAAGCAAAATATTATTAACATAATAAATAACAAGTCTTCACTTACGGATAAATTACAAGCTATTTGTGATTATTTAAAACAAGAGGTCGATCATTACGATTGGGTTGGATTCTATTTTAAAAATGGTGATAAAAAAGAATTAAAACTTGCCCAATTTTCGGGCGAGCCCACCGAGCACACCATCATCCCCTTTGGAAAAGGAATATGCGGCCAAGTAGCGGTTAGTAATAAAAATTTTATAGTCCAGGACGTTTCTGAGCAAGACAACTATATTTCTTGTGGATGGAAGGTCAAATCTGAAATTGTAATTCCCATTTTTATCGATGGCGAAAATATAGGCCAAATTGACATAGATTCCCACTCTAAAAACCTATTCACAAAAAATGATGAATACCTGCTAGAATTTGTATGTCAAGAGGTGGCAAAACTTAATTTACTTTCAATCGTACATACAGGCTCATAATTTAACCCAATCAAATAATTGTGAATCACATTTGCCAATGTTGATAAAATGTTCATTACTTCTGACCCTGCTTTTAGTGCTAGAATTATTCGGTTTTAGTAGCTTTGGGCAAACTTATAAGGTTACAAATGAATCCCTCCAAAAAAGCAACATCAGCACTAATTTCTGTATTTCATAAAGATGGTCTAACCCCCATAGTTAAAAAATTAAATGAACTCGGCATAGAAATTTATTCAACCGGCGGCACCGAAAAGTTTATCAAAGAATTAGGCATCGATGTTATACCGGTGGAGGATCTAACCGCATATCCTTCTATACTTGGCGGCAGGGTAAAAACCTTACATCCCAAAGTTTTTGGAGGCATTTTAACGAGACGGGAAAATAGCAGTGATATAGCGCAGATAGAAGAATATGAAATACCAGAAATAGATATCGTTATCGTTGACCTATATCCATTTGAAAAAACAGTGGCTTCAGGAGCTTCAGAACAAGAAATCATTGAAAAAATTGATATTGGAGGCATTTCTTTAATAAGGGCAGCAGCTAAAAATTATAAAGATGTTATTTGCGTTTCATCCATGGCACAATACTCAGATTTTTTATCAATTATAACTTCCCAAAAAGGCGAAACTTCCTTATCACAACGCAAAGAATTTGCTGCCAGAGCATTTAATATTTCTTCGCATTACGATACAGCCATATTCAATTACTTTAACAAAAACCACGAAATAGCTTCTTTAAAAATTAGTGAAACAAACGGTAAGGTTTTACGCTATGGTGAAAACCCGCATCAAAAAGGATTTTTCTTCGGAAACTTTGATGATATGTTTACCAAATTACACGGTAAAGAATTGAGTTATAATAATTTATTGGATGTCGACGCTGCCGTTAATCTAATGAATGAATTCAAAAATGATGATCCAACCTTTGCCATTTTGAAGCACAACAATGCTTGCGGATTGGCACAAAGACCATCTTTAAAAAAGGCATATTTCGATGCCTTGGCGGGTGATCCAACTTCAGCATTTGGGGGAGTATTAATAGCTAATAAAACAATCGATATAGAAACAGCCAATGAGATCCATAAATTATTCTGCGAAGTGGTCATAGCTCCTTCATATAATGCTGATGCATTAGAAGTATTAAAAGGTAAGAAGAATAGAATAATTCTTAAACTCAACAATATAGATCTACCTGACTCTACTGTGAGAACTTGTTTAAACGGCTTACTGGTTCAAGAACGTGATAATAAAACCGATAGCACTAAAGATCTCAAAATTGTAACCAAAGAATCTCCTTCAAAAAATGAAATTGAAGATCTGCTTTTTGCCTCGAAAATTTGCAAGCATACTAAATCGAATACCATAGTACTTGCCAAGAACAAACAATTATGTGCAAGCGGTACCGGTCAAACTTCCCGTGTTGATGCTCTAAATCAATCAATTACAAAAGCAACGCATTTTAATTTCGACCTAAATGGTGCCGTTATGGCAAGCGACGCTTTTTTCCCTTTTCCGGATTGTGTAGAAATTGCTCATCAAGCTGGTATTAACGCAGTCATTCAACCGGGTGGATCTATAAAAGACCAATTATCTATTGATTATTGCGATAATCACAAAATGTCGATGGTATTTACTGGAATACGCCATTTTAAACATTAAATTTCTTAACTTTGGCAATTCGCTAAAATATGTAACCCAAATTAAATAACTCTATGGGATTTTTCGACTTCATGACCGAAGAGGTCGCTATTGATCTTGGTACTGCCAATACGCTTATTATCCATAATGGTAAAGTTGTAATAGATAGCCCATCTATTGTTGCAAGAGATAGATCAACAGGTAAAATAATTGCCATTGGCCATAAGGCCAATTTGATGCAAGGTAAAACACATGAGAACATCAAAACCATCCGTCCGTTAAAAGATGGTGTAATTGCCGATTTCGAAGCATCTGAGCAGATGATCAAGGAATTCATCAAGCAAATACCTTCCATTAAAAAACGATTTTTCTTTCCACCATCCTTAAGAATGGTGATCTGTATACCTTCTGGAATTACCGAAGTTGAAAAAAGAGCCGTACGCGATTCTGCAGAACATATGAATGCCAAAGATATTTATTTAATACACGAGCCTATGGCTGCTGCCGTTGGTATTGGTATAGATATTATGCAACCTAAAGGGAATATGATCATTGATATTGGAGGTGGTACTACTGAGATTGCTGTGATAGCCTTAGGTGGAATTGTTTGCGATAAGTCAATAAAAGTAGCAGGTGATGTATTTACCAACGATATAGCATATTATATGCGTACGCAACATAATTTATACATTGGCGAAACCACTGCAGAAAAAATTAAAATTGACGTGGGTGCCGCTACCGAAGAATTGGATAATCCTCCAGAGGATATTTTAGTTCAAGGTAGAGATCTTTTGAGTGGTAAACCTAAACAAATAAAAATATCATACCGTGAAATAGCAAAGGCCTTAGATAAATCGATCCTTAGAATTGAAGATGCGGTAATGGAAACCTTATCTCAAACACCCCCTGAATTGGCAGCCGATATTTATAACACCGGAATTTATTTAGCAGGTGGAGGCTCAATGTTACGAGGATTAGACAAGCGTCTCTCTCGTAAAACCGATTTACCAGTGTACGTGGCCGAAGATCCATTAAGAGCTGTCGTTAGAGGTACTGGTATTGCACTTAAAGACCTTGAGAAATACCAAAGTGTATTAATGAAATAGTAAACACTTTGAAAATATATGCAGCTAATAATTAATTTTATAATAAAGTATAAATACTTTTTATTCTTTTTGTTGTTAGAGATAGTTGCAATATCATTTACAATTCAAAGTCATTCCTATCATAAAAGTAAATTTGTTAATTCTGCTAATTTTGTTACCGGCGGACTTTATAAAAGAATTAATTCCTTTAAAGAATATACCAATCTTAGAACCTTTAATCAACAATTATTAGATGAAAATACGCGATTGAAGAATATACTGTCGCAGCGCTCAAAAGATACGGTTGGTAAAAGTATTCAAGTAATCGATACCACACGATATTTTCAAAAGTACACTTATATTCCCGCCAAGGTAATTCATAACCAATATCATAAAAAATATAACTATCTTACTTTAGATAAAGGTTCAAAAAATGGAATAACCACCGATCTAGGTGTTGTAAACAGTAATGGAATTATTGGCATAACAAATTCAGTTTCTGATAATTACGCTACCGTTCTGTCTATATTAAATGAAAATGCAAAGATCAATGTTAAACTTTTAAGGAGTTTGCATTTTGGAACTCTTGAGTGGGATGGAAAGGATTATAATATACTTCAACTTGTCGACCTACCCATTCAGGCAAATATAAAAACCGGTGACACTATTGTTTCTGGTGGGAAATCCACCATTTTCCCAGAAGGTATACCCGTTGGTACGATAATGAGTTTTAGTAAAGAAAACAATTCCTATAATAGGATAGATATTAAATTATTCAATGACATGAGTGCCATTGGACCGGTAAATATCGTAACTAACTTAGACAAAGAAGAAATACAAAATTTAGAACAAGACCTATTTAATGACTGATGCTATAAAAAATATAATTTTATTTATCTCTTTGATTTTGGTTCAAGTCATTGTGCTTAATAACGTACTTTTATGGGGATTCATAAACCCTCTGTTATACATCTTATTTGTGGTGGTTTATCCTTTTAAAAGAGACAGGGGCTTGTTTTTATTTTTTAGTTTTTTATTGGGATTAAGCATCGATTTTTTTCTTAACTCGGGTGGTATAAATGCCGCTGCAACCTTATTTATTGCCTATATTCGATTGCCTCTTATAAAAGGCATACTCGGTAAATCAGAAATTGATTTCCCGGTATTCGATATTAGTAAACTTCCTTTTTTAAATCTGCTCTTTTTTATAAGTATTTTGACACTATTACATCATTTTGTTGTGTTTAGTTTAGAATATTTTAAATTCAGCGCCATCGGAACGATTTTTTATAGAACATTTTTAACAAGTATTTTTACAATTATTTTGTTAATATTTAGTTTATTATTTATGAATAAAGCTAAATAGCATGGAACGAAAATACGTCGCATATTTCTCGATACTTATTATTGGCGTTATTTTTATACTGCGTCTATTTTATTTACAGGTAATTACGACTAAATATCAGCCATCTCCCTTTAATAATTCTGCTGTGGCAGTAAAATTCGACTATCCGGAAAGGGGGTTTATTTATGACCGGAACAATGTGCTGGTTGTTGCCAATCAACCTTCTTATGATATCATGATAGTGCCGCGTGATGTGCAACCACTTGATACTTTAGAATTCTGTAATTTATTAAAAATTACCAAGAAAGAATTCTTGAAAATATATGAACGTGCGAATAATTATTCACCAAGGATCCCATCTGTATTTATCGCACAATTGTCGAAAAGTAATTATGCCTATCTACAGGAAAAAATGTATAAGTATAAAGGGTTCTTTATTCAAAAACGGTCATTACGTGAATATCCCATAAAATCTGCAGCCAATGTCTTAGGGTATATCGGAGAGGTTAACCCGGAATTTATCAAAAAAAATAGTTATTATCAGCAAGGCGAATTAATTGGTATCCAAGGTGTTGAAAAGGAATATGAAGAAGTATTACGAGGTGTAAAAGGTGTTAAATTTATGCAAAGAAATAGATTTAACAGAGAAATCGGCCCCTATAAGGATGGTATTTATGATACATTGGCTACAATTGGCAAGGATGTGACCATTACCTTGGATATAGAATTACAACAATATGGTGAAGCGCTCATGGCTAACAAACGAGGAGGCATTGTTGCCATTGAGCCAGCTACGGGCGAGATTTTATCATTGGTATCATCACCTTCCTATGATCCAAATTTAATGGTAGGAAGAGAACGTTCTAAAAATTTCAACAAATTATACTTTGATGAAGTTAATAAACCATTATATGATAGAGGTTTATTAGGTGAATATCCACCAGGTTCTCCATTTAAAATAATCAATGCCTTGATCGGTTTACAGGAACAAGTTATTACTCAGGACACTCATTTTTATTGCTATGGTGGATTTAAATACGGACGAGGGAGCGGTGCTTTTATGAAATGCCATTGTGGTGTTTATGGCTCCCCAATAAAATTAGATAAGGGTATTTATAAATCTTGTAATGCCTACTTTGCGAATGTATACAAGAGGATTATCGAGAAATACCCAACACCTGCAGAAGGTATGAAAACATGGAGCGATCACGCAAAAAGTTTCGGGTTGGGTAACTTTTTAAATAATGATCTATCGAGTGGAAAAAGGGGATTGATACCAGATGATGCATTTTACAATAGATATTACCCTAATGGGGGATGGAGAGCATCAACCACGATTTCTAATTCCATCGGTCAAGGTGAAGTATTAACAACGCCGATTCAATTGGCCAATATGACTGCAGCCATTGCCAATAGAGGATTTTATTTTACCCCTCATATCATTAAAAAAATAGATGAAAAGCCTATTAAAATTGATAATTTTACCGCACCTAAATATACCAGTATCAAACCCGAATATTTTGAGCCCGTTATTGAAGGATTATTTAATGTTTTTGAAAAAGGTACCGCAGCAGGATCAAGGGTAAAAGGAATAGAAATTTGCGGTAAGACAGGTACGGCTGAAAACTTTGCAAGTGTTGATGGTAAGAGGGTTCAATTCACAGATCATTCAATATTTATTGCCTTTGCCCCAAAAGACAATCCTAAAATTGCCATTGCTGTTTTCGTCGAAAATGGCTATTGGGGTGCGAGATGGGCAGGACCCATAGCAACGCTCATGATAGAAAAGTATCTGAATGGAGAAACTTCCAGACAATGGTTAGAACAAAGAATGATAGAAGGTAGTCTTCAAGAAGAATATGATAAACAATTATTAACCCTACAAACACTTGCGCAAACGGAGGACTAACATATTTGCAGAAATAGACTGGATATTGGTATTATTTTTTCTGGTACTCGTATTTTTAGGTTGGCTAAATATTTATGCTGCTTCGGTTACAGAAAACAACAGAGATATTTTTGATTTTACCATGCTTTACGGTAAACAATTAAAATGGATTGGCTTAAGTTTTATATTGATTATCGTCATAATTTCCATAGATGCTAAATTTTATGAGCGTTTTTCGAGTATTTTTTACATTGCTTCTTTAATTTTTTTGGTAGGATTATTTTTATTTGGATCAACGGTAAACGGAGCAACTTCATGGTATAATTTGGGCGGTTCTAGCCTACAACCATCCGAATTTGCAAAAGCCGGAACGGCATTGGCTCTAGCCAATTTTCTTGGAGAACCCGGAAGGGATCTAAGCAATTTGAGATCTCAATTAAGTGCATTTTTAATTATTTTATTACCAACCATATTAATAATATTACAACCGGATGCGGGATCTGCCCTTATATACATTTCATTAGTATTTGTACTGTACAGGGAAGGACTTCCTGCGTACTACCTGCTTATTGGCCTGGTTGGAATATTATTGTTCATTTCAACACTATATTTTGGATTGGCCACATCTCTAATAATTATATTTTCAATTTTAACCTTATTCTTTGTATATCTTTTAAATAGTAGAAAAGTTCTGTTTAAAAGAGAATGGCATAAGATTATTGCGTTATACTTTTTTGTGGGAGTGTTCATATTTAGTGTAGATTATGTGTTTAATGATGTTTTTGAACAAAGACATCGAGATCGGTTTAGCATATTATTAGGTAAAACTTCCGACACAAAAGGGATTGGATATAACACAAATCAATCTATGATCACGATCGGGTCGGGTGGACTTACCGGTAAAGGTTTTCTAGAAGGTGACAGAACACAAGGAAATTTCGTGCCAGAGCAGGATACCGATTATATCTTTAGTACTGTTGGAGAGGAATGGGGCTTTTTAGGAAGTAGTGCCGTAATAATAATTTTTATTGCCTTTTTAATGCGACTTATTTGGGTAGCCGAAAGGCAAAAATCGACCTTTAGTCGTGTTTTTGGCTATTCGATGGCAACTATATTCTTTTTTCACTTTATGATCAATATAGGGATGGTTATAGGATTATTACCTACGATCGGAATACCTTTGCCTTTCTTTAGTTATGGTGGTTCATCGTTATGGGGATTTACCATTCTACTTTTTATTTTTATTCGATTGGATGCTGATCGGGTCTACGAGTGGTAAATGAAATTTATTTAAAGAATTTAAAGATCGAAAGTTTATTTCTTTTCTTTTGCTTAGCGTTTGCGATTTCATGAGATTTTGATAAATTTTGTTGAATGGCCATATAATCTATTTTCTCAATCTCTATAAAACCATCCCATTTCTGAGCTTCTGCTACAAATTCTTTGACATCTGTGTATACGCCAACCTTGTAATCGACATGAGCCGATGATAATAGTAACCTTAAAGAAATATTATAAATACGAATGGCTTCGTTACCGAATAACACGTATGTTTTATCTTTTTCTAATTGATTTTCCATCATTGTTCTTTGAGTATATAACAACTTGATCTGAAAAATCCCCCGTAAATGATAAGAAAATTGCCCAATTAACAAGGCATAAAAAGCCACGTAAAAGATGGTTTGAAAAGGTTTATATAAAAAAAAAAGACAGCGAAAGCTGTCTTAAATAATAAGTTTAGATATTAACTAAAGAGCTGCAACAAATTTAGTTAATTTAGATTTTAGGTTAGCAGCTTTATTTTTGTGAATAATATTATTCTTTGCTAACCTATCTATCATAGAAACAACTTTTACCAATTGCCCTTCAGCATCTTTTTTCTTTTCAGTAGTGCGCAAATCTCTAATTGCATTTCTGGTAGTTTTATGCTGAAATTTATTTCTTAAGCGTTTAGTTTCGTTGCTTCTTATTCTCTTTAATGCAGACTTGTGATTTGCCATTTTTATATTGTTTTAAAAACTTGTAGTCCGTAGGGGAATCGAACCCCTGTTACCAGGATGAAAACCTGGCGTCCTAACCCCTAGACGAACGGACCATATTAATATTTCTTCTTAATAAAGCGAGTGCAAAAATAAAACATTTTTTTAACTCTGCAAGTTGTTTTTAAAAAAATTAATAAGCCTTTGCAAAAAGCACTCTTTTTGTTGAAGGGTTACCAGAATAAACACATGAACCAGCTTCATTTTTGGCATCATTAGGTATACAGCGAATGGTAGCTTTTGTTAATTCCTTTATTTTATCTTCAGTCACGGTAGTTCCATCCCAATGGGCAGAAACAAATCCGCCTTTATCCTCAATAACATCCTTAAATTCTTCAAAAGTATTTACTTTAGTGATGTGCTCCTCCCTGTAAATTCTCGCTTTATCAAATAAACTTTGCTGCATTTCGACCAACAAACCTTCAATTCTGGTTACAATATCATCTTGATTGACGATCTCTTTGGTTAAAGTATCCCTTCGCGCCAATTCGGCGGTACCGTTCTCAAGGTCTCGCGGTCCTATAGCTATTCTTAATGGCACTCCTTTTAATTCATATTCTGCAAACTTCCAACCAGGTTTAAAAGTATCACGATCATCATACTTTACTGTAATATTTTTATTTCTAAGATCTTTCACCATTAAATTAACTTTTTCTGAAATGGCTGTCAATTGATCTTCGTTCTTATAAATCGGAACTATCACCACTTGAATAGGTGCTAATTTTGGTGGTAATACCAATCCATTATCATCAGAATGTGTCATTATAAGTGCGCCCATTAACCTTGTTGAAACACCCCATGAAGTTGCCCATACATATTCCTGTTTACCCTCTTTAGAAGTAAATTTAACATCGAATGCCTTTGCAAAATTTTGGCCAAGGAAATGCGAAGTCCCAGATTGCAAGGCTTTACCATCTTGCATTAATGCCTCTATCGTATAGGTTTCCAAGGCTCCCGCAAAACGCTCACTTTCGGTTTTTATACCTTTAATTACAGGCATTGCCATAAAATTTTCTGCAAAATCTGCATATACTTCTTGCATTTGTTCTGCCTCTGCAATAGCCTCCTTTTTAGTTGCATGTGCTGTATGACCTTCTTGCCATAAAAATTCAGCTGTCCGTAAAAATAATCTTGTTCGCATTTCCCACCGAACAACATTGGCCCACTGATTTATTAATAATGGCAAATCTCTATACGACTGTACCCATTTTCTATACGTATCCCAAATAATCGTTTCTGATGTTGGCCTTACGATTAGTTCTTCTTCGAGCTTCGCGTCTTCATCGACTACCAACCCTTTTCCGTTTTCGTCATTTTTCAATCTATAATGCGTTACGATCGCACATTCTTTCGCAAATCCATCGACGTGGCTAGCTTCTTTACTAAAATAGGATTTAGGAATAAATAAAGGAAAATATGCATTTTGATGGCCCGTCTCTTTAAACATCTTATCTAATGCCGCTTGCATTTTTTCCCAAATGGCAAAACCATATGGTTTGATTACCATACAGCCCCTCACTCCTGAATTTTCTGCTAGATCGGCCTTTACTACTAATTCGTTATACCATTTGGAGTAATCTTCACTCCTCTTTGTTAATTTTTTGCTCATATAATTACTTTTGGCATAAATATTGTGATATTCTTAACAAAATATTTATTAGTGCAAAACTAATTATATTTTGTAATTTAATACAATTAAAAGTTACTCAACATGAAATTAAAAAACTACATCCACTTAAAAGCCGCTCATTTACCTTTTTTAGGTATTGTTTTGTTTGGCTTAGCTTCTTGTGGTACTTATTATGGTACTACTTATGAAGACGACGGTATATATGCTTCTGATGAAGTAAGAACAGAAGTTGCGGTGAAGGAGACAAGACCTAATAAATATGAGGATTATTTCAATAGAGAAGCTGAAAAATATGAATATATAACAGAGGATGATATTTTTACTGATATAGATTCATTAGGATATGGTGATGACGAATATTATGATGAAGAATATGTTGATGGAAATTCTCCATGGGAATATACAGATAATGTAACTGTAAACTTCAATTATGGATTTGGTTATGGTGGTTGGTATAATAGGCCTTACTATAACAACTATTGGTTTGGCTATAGTCCATTTTATTCATTGGGCTTTAATGGATTTTATGATCCATTTTTCTATAGCAATTATTATTATCCATATTGGGGTTATGGATACGGTTATGGAGGGTTTTATTCCCCTTATTACAGATATCGTTATTATAGTCCTTATTATTATGGTAGATATACTAATTATGACTATGCAAGAAGATCGGCCTATAATACAAGTAGATTAGACAATAGAAGCGCTTTCAGCAGACGATCTGCTACTACAAACAATTATAATAGAAGTACTTTTAATTCTAACAGAAGAACTGATGGTGTAACAAATAGACGAACTAGCACGCGTTCGAGCAGTGGTGATGTTAGAAGAAACGCTACCAATAGTCGAAATAATTCAACTATTAGGCGAAATTCGACCAACTCCGGGAATAATTCAGGAGTTAGAAGCTCTAGAAGTTCATCAACAAGATCTAGCGGTGTTAGAAGAAATATTGATTATTCACAGTCATATAATAGAACACCTAGAAATAATGTTAGGATTGCTAATTCGAGCCAAAATAATAACATAAGGCGTATTAGCCCGCAAACCCAAAGAAGAATATCCTATAGTGATAGAAATTCTTCTCCAAGAAATGCATCCTCGAATAACAACTCATACAGGAGAAATAATTCGCAATCTGTAAATAGAAGAAATTATAGCACTCCTAGAAATAGCAGTACTAGAAGTTCAACCAGATCTAGAAGTTATAATAATTCAAGCCGTAGCTCAACTAGAAGTAGTTCGGCGAGAAGCAGCTCATCAAGAAGTAGTTCAGCAAGAAGTAGTTCTTCTGGTAGTAGCTCTTCCAGATCATCATCTTCTTCGTCTAGAAGTAGTTCAGGTCGTTCAAGAAAATAAAAAAAAACAGCATGAAAAAAATTGTATTCCTAATAGGAGGATTGTTATCCTCTTTGTATATCAATGCCCAAGTTATAAGTTACGCTGACGCCGCCGTATTATTTTCAAGTGAAGATAATCAAGGTACAGCAAGATTCAATTCAATGTCTGGAGCCTTTGGTGCTTTGGGCGGTGACCTATCGGCTGGAGATGTAAATCCGGCAGGTTTAGCAGTGTTTAATAGATCTGAAGCAAGTATATCTTTCGGGTTGCGAAACACCGATATATTAACCAGTTTTTATGGTACGAATGTAAATAACAACGATGATTATTTTAATTTAACCCAGGCTGGTGGGGTCATTGTAATTGATAATGGCAGAAGGTCTAATTGGAAGAAAGTGGCACTAGGTTTTAATTACACGCTGGCAAAAGATTTTGAAAATAGTTATATCGTAGAAGGCAATAGTGGAATTTCCGACTTTATTATTGGCCCAACAGGGACAAGTAACCTAAGCTATGATCCGTATTTAAATTATGATGACGATCTCAATAATGATATTTTTTATGATGATGTAGATGGTCAATTTTTCGGAAACTTCACAAGTGGCCAAAATGAAAAATTTACCTTCTCATTAGCTGCACAGTACAATGAAAAATTTTATGCTGGCTTTTCGATCGTTACGCATAATCTAAACTATTATCAAAATGCATTATTCGAACATTCCAGTAATGATGGTAATAGCAATTTGCTTGACGCATCCTTTTTACAAGAATTGTACACTTATGGAGATGGTGTTGGATTTTCCTTTGGGTTTATTACAAAACCTTCGCAAGAAGTTCGTTTGGGTCTGGCATATCAAACTCCCGTTTGGTATAATCTAACCGATGAATTCGTTGAAGATCTAGAAATTAGTGTGAGTAATGATTCTGAACTCTATGTTGAAAATTCTGGTGTGAGTATTTATGATTACAAATTAAGTACCCCTAGCAGATTAACGGGTAGTTTTGCTTACCTTTTTGGAAAAGATGGACTCATAAGTTTAGATTATACTTACAAGAATTTTGAAAACACTACTTTAAAACCAACGAATGAATTCATTGAAGAAAACGACGTGTTGGCTACCAATTTAAAAAACACTTCACAATTTAATATAGGTGCAGAATGGCGATTAGATAATGTAAGCCTAAGAGGTGGATATCATTTCGCAGAAAGTCCTTATGAAGACGCTATCGATTCTGATCATATCAAAGGATATTCTTTGGGAATAGGATTTAAATTTAGCGGAAACGTTAAATTAGACTTTGCCTATCAAAAGACAAATAATACAGATGTTTACGGCTTCTTGAATTCTAATTTGGCTTCGCCGGCTGAATTAGATATCGATAACGACCGGTTTACGGCAACTGTTGTTATTGGATTATAATTTAGAGTTTTAATACCAAATAGAAGGCCTGGGTAATTTTACCCGGGCTTTTTTTTATACTTTTATTGTATGTTTCTACACAAACATCCTTACCAACCCTTTATTCCTAAAAACTCCACAAAATTAATCGTAGGAACCTTACCTCCGCCTCGATTTTCAACAGGCGAACTTTTAAAAGGAGATGTGAATTTTTGCTATGGAAGTAGGGATGGACAATTATGGGCTATTCTTGATCGAATTTTTAAATTGGACCTGAAATATGAAAATTCACAATTTGCCATTTCACAGCGAAAAGAATTTCTAATCCGTGAAAACATAGGAATTTGTGATATAGTTGAAAGCTGTAAAAGAGAAAAAATCGATGCTTCAGATCTGGGCATGCGAGAAGTACAATTAAGAGATCTTCTAAATTATTTGAAACTATACCCCACTATTGAAACATTGCTTTTTACAGGCGGAAATAGTAAAAATGGTCCAGAATATTTTTTTAGGAAACTATTAAAAGAACGAGATATGAAATTAGAAATAATTTCTAATGATGTTCCAAGAATTCATCAAATAACAATCAATAATAGATGTTTAAGGACCGTTTCATTAACTGCGCCTTCTGGGTCGGCAAACCGGGCAGTTGGCAGTAATAAAAACTATAAGTTTTTTAAAAAACAAAATCCTAACTTTACAACCATCGATTTTAGAATTATGCAGTACAAAGAATTCTTTGAAAACTGATTAATTAAAATTTTATTGAAAAAGGAAATTAGCATATTAGGATGTGGCTGGCTCGGGGAGCCTCTGGCTATAAAACTTATCGAATCTGGTTATAAGGTAAAAGGCTCAACAACTACACCCAATAAACTTGACCGATTCGCATCTTTGGGAATAACAGCTTTTCTGATTGACCTCGATGTTTTAGACGATTCAATTGGTGATTTTTTAGATACTGACATATTAATTATCGCCATCCCTTCAAAAAATATAGATGGCTTTAGAAAGTTAACATTACAAATAGAAAAATCTCGTATTCAGAAAATCATATTTATCAGTTCAACTTCTGTGTACAAAAATTCTAATGGTATTGTTACCGAAGTTTCTTCCGTTAAGGATATTCCCTTGGTAGAGATTGAGAAATTATTCAAAACTAACCGGCATTTTCAAACTAATATCATACGTTTTGCGGGCCTTATGGGTTACGATCGAAAACCTGGTAATTTCTTCCCGGTTGGAAAAAAAATACCAAACCCGGATGGCTATGTAAATATGATCCACCGCGATGACTGTATTGGAATTATCACAACGATTATAAAAAAAGGGCTTTGGGGTGAAACTTTTAATGCCTGTGCAGATACACATCCAACACGTCGAGAATTTTATACGAATGCAGCAATTGAATTAGGAAAGGATAGGCCAGAATTTGAAGAATCCAATCTTTCTGAATATAAGATCTTGAGTAATCAAAAATTAAAAACATTTCTAGATTATCAATTTAAATATCCTGATATTTTGAATATCATTGAATAAATATAAACTAATAATGAATTATCTTTATAGTGATAAATTAAACGATTATCTTTTTAAATATATATAATATATGGAAACTGGACTATTAGCCAAAACCGGAATGCCTTTAGAACATTGGATCGATGTTGTAAAAAAGTCAAAATTGGATAAGCATAAAGAGATCATAGATTTCTTAAAATCTAAACACGGTTTTTCTTATGGTTTCGCCAATTTTGTAGCTTTTAAAGTGAGGGAATTGGATGCGGGCTCGATAGACGATAAGGATTTAATAATAAATCAATACAAAGGGAAGGAAAGCATGAAACCTATTTACGATAAATTGATCTCTATTATTGAGAAATTTGGACCTGACGTTAAGATAAGTCCCAAAAAAGAAAGTGTTAGCCTTAAAAGAAGATGGCAATTTGCATTGATAAAACCTGCGACAAAAACCCGAATAGATCTGGGTTTGAAACTAAAAGGACATCCAATAACCGATCGACTGGAAAACTCAGGGCCTTTCGGAACGATGTGTTCACATCGTGTTCGTGTTAGTTCAATTAAAGAAATCGATGACCAACTCATCGCATGGCTACAAGAAGCCTATGAAAAAGCGAAGTGAGTCGGTATCAAAAAAAAACCGCAACATTAAATAAGTTACGGGTTTAAATTTATAATGTATATAATTTTACATTTCCAATGCCTTTTTAGGATTGTTATCCATTAAAATTTCTACGGGATTTTCTAATGCTTCTTTCACAGCTACTAAAAAACCTACCGATTCTTTCCCGTCTATAATTCTATGGTCATAAGATAAGGCAACGTACATAATGGGCCTTATTTCTACTTTTCGATTGATGGCTACCGGTCTTTCTACAATATTATGCATCCCTAAAATGGCACTCTGTGGGGGATTAATAATAGGTGTAGAAAGCATAGAACCAAACACCCCGCCATTGGTTATGGTAAAGGTTCCTCCAGTCATTTCGTCTATGGTGATATCTCCATCCCTGGCCCGGATCGCTAATCTCTTAACTTCTGACTCAATTCCTTTAAACGATAATTTCTCTGCATTTCTTATTACAGGAACCATTAATCCTTTTGGGCCTGAAACCGCTATGGATATATCTTGAAAATCGTATGAAACTTTAAAATCACCATCAATCATCGAGTTTACTTCTGGGTACATTTGCAATGCCCTTACAACTGCTTTTGTAAAAAAGCTCATAAAGCCTAGGCTAACCCCATGTTTCTCTTTAAAATCTTCTTTAAATTGCTTCCGCAAATCGAAGATTGGTTTCATATCAACTTCGTTAAACGTAGTTAACATGGCTGTTTCATTTTTAACAGCTACAAGACGTTCTGCTACTTTTCGACGAAGCATCGATAATTTCTTTCGTTCAGAACCTCTTGCCCCATCTATTCCTGGCGTTCCCATACTGGGTACTGCCTTTACTGCATCGTCCTTTGTGATCCTGCCATCCCTACCTGTTCCTTTAACCTCCGCAGCGCTTATATTCTTTTCATCCAATATTTTTTTAGCTGCCGGTGAAGCCGTTCCGGTTGCATAGGTTTTCTCGACTGCGCTTGAAGTGGCTTTCGCCTCGACGGGCTTATCTGCTTTTTTCTCGACAGGTTTTGATGCTCCTTCAGGTCTTTTAGCATCCATATCGATTAAGCAAACTATCGACCCCACAGCAACGGCATCTCCTTCTTCCGCTTTAAGCGTAATAATTCCGCTTTCCTCTGCCGGTAACTCTAAGGTGGCCTTATCGGAATCTACTTCCGCAATAGGCTGATCTTTTTCTACATAATCACCATCTTCTACCAGCCAGGAAGCAATTTCTACTTCGGTTATAGATTCTCCCGGAGAAGGGACTTTCATTTCTAAAATCATCGTTTATAATTTTATTTTTTTATTATTCAAATATCTCATCTATTACCCGTTGATGCCGTCTTTTAAAACGTGCGCTCGAGCCGGCTGCCGGCACTGCATAATAAGGTAAAGAAACTACGCGTAATTTTACCAATTCAAATCGCTGTAACATATAACTCCAGGCTCCCATATTGCGAGGTTCTTCCTGTGTCCAGATGTAATCCTTCACATTCTTATATCCATCAATTATATGTTGTAATTTATCATAATGTAATGGAAATAGTTGTTCTATCCGTACAAGCGCAACATCTTCCCTTTTCAAATTTTCGCGTTCTGCAAGTAAGTCATAATAGAACTTACCGGTACAAAATACTAATTTTTTGACTTTGTCTTTGTTTATGGTATCATCTATTACTTCCTGAAATTCTCCATTCGCCAATTCATTTAAACTAGATACCGCTTTAGGATGGCGCAATAAACTTTTTGGAGTGAATACAATAAGCGGTTTTCTATAATTTCGCTTCATTTGCCTTCTTAGCAAATGGTAAAAATTTGCCGGTGTTGTACAATCGGCCACGGTCATATTGTCGATTGCACACAATTGTAAAAATCGTTCCATTCTGGCTGAGGAATGTTCTGAGCCTTGCCCTTCATAACCATGGGGTAATAGCACAACAATACCGTTCTGCAATTTCCACTTATCTTCTGCTGCCGAAATATACTGGTCGAAAACAATTTGAGCACCATTGCTAAAATCACCAAACTGAGCCTCCCAGATGGTTAAAGTATCGGGTTCAGCCATAGCATAGCCATAATCAAAACCAAGCACACCATACTCTGATAATAAAGAGTTAAAAATGTTCATTTCACCTTTATTATCGGGATTTGTATTTAAAAGGTTAATACGATCTTCTGATATTTCATCTCGCAAAATTGCATGTCGATGGCTAAAAGTACCCCGTTCAACATCTTGCCCAGAAATACGAATGTTAAATCCTTCTTGGAGTAAACTTCCATAGGCCAGAGTTTCGGCCATTCCCCAATCGAGGATGTCATTTTCGATCATTTTGCCTCTATCGGCTAATATCCGTTCGGCTTTTCTTAAAAATTTTATTCCTTTAGGAACTGTCGAAACAATTTTTCCGATTTGCTTTAGATCATCCAAGGGAAATCTTGTGTCCATTGGTTTCAACATATCATTAATTTCCGCTCGAGGAAATCGTTCCCAGGTTTCTTCCATAAATGGTACCACTTTAGAAGTAGTATCCTCTTTCGATCTTTCATACTCTTCTTCTAGCATGGCCTTAAATTCGGCTGTGATATTTCTTAGGTATGATGCATCGATCACCCCTTCTTTAATAAGCTGGTCTGCATAAATTTTATTCGGCGTTGGGTGTTTCGAAATCGTTTTATACAAGGTAGGCTGGGTAAATCGAGGTTCATCACCCTCGTTATGCCCATATTTTCTATAACCCAATAAATCAATAAATACATCGCGTTTGAACTTCATTCTAAATTCGAGCGCCATTTCAATGGCATGCACAACAGCCTCTGCATCATCTGCATTCACATGCAAAACCGGAGATAATGTTACTTTACCAACATCTGTACAATATGTACTCGACCTGGCATCTAAGTAATTCGTTGTAAAACCTATCTGATTATTCACTACAATATGAATGGTGCCGCCTGTTTTATAACCATTTAGCTTACTCATCTGAATTACCTCATAAACGATGCCCTGCCCTGCTATGGCTGCATCTCCATGAATTAAAATGGGTAATAATTTAGACGAGTCGCCTCCATAATGCCGGTCTATTTTAGCCCTGGAAATTCCTTCAACTACACCATCTACGGTTTCCAGATGTGAAGGGTTTGGGCATAAATTCATTTTTATCTCTTTACCATTCGGGTAGGTCTTATTTAAAGTTAAGCCCAAATGATATTTTACATCTCCATCAATGGTGTCATCTTCAAAATCCTTTCCTTCAAATTCACTAAACAAGTCTCTTACCGGCTTTCTAAAAATATTAGTTAAGGTATTAAGCCTTCCCCTATGTGCCATTCCGACGACACATTCTTCAACATTAAAATCGTTTACCGCATTAAACATCACGGTACTAAGTGCAGGAATCAAGCCTTCTCCACCTTCTAAAGAAAATCGTTTCTGACCAACATATTTCGTTTGCAGAAACTGTTCAAAAACAACAGCCTGATTTATTTTAGATAGAATAAATTTTTTCTTTTCGGCATCGTACACAGGATGATTTGCATTCTTATTCAATTTATCCTGCCACCATTTTATTTCGTCGGGTTGACGAATGTACATATACTCAATACCTATAGAATCGCAATAAACCTTTTCAAGAAAATCTACGATCTCTCTTAAAGTAGTACTGCCAATCCCCAATACTTCCCCGGCATTAAAAACTGTATTTAGGTCATCATTCGACAAACCGAAATTTTCTAAGGCTAAGTTGGGGGCGTATTTCCTTCTTTCCCTAACGGGATTTGTTTTTGTAAATAGGTGACCTCTTGAGCGGTACCCATTCATTAGTTCAATAACCTGGAATTCTTTATGAACGTGCTCCGGAACTTCTAAACTGGCTTTTTCTTCACCATTCAAGGAATAATTAGTATTCGCAAGGTCGTACCCTTGAAAAAAACTTCTCCAGCTTGGTTCAATGGCATCAGGATCTAATAAGTATTTATTATATAAATCTTCTATAAAACCCGCATGGGCCGCATTTAAAAATGAAAACCTATCCATTTAGTTGACTATTAGCTACCAAAAATTTGTTCAAAGCAAAAGTACAATTTTTAACATAATAATATAATTATATTAAAGTAGTGAAACATAATTTTAATTTTAGAAAAAAATTAAATTTATGTCTTGTGGAAAATATAAAAACATTTATATTTGCACACCGATTTTAAAAATCGAAATTCCTCCTTACCTGCCTGCCGGCAGGCAGGGCTCAGTTTAAGAGCATTGTAAACCGGCTGCAGTATAAAATTTGGAATTAGAAAATTAACCTTCCTCCTTAGCTCAGTTGGTTAGAGCATCTGACTGTTAATCAGAGGGTCCTTGGTTCGAGCCCAAGAGGGGGAGCAACAAAAACCACTTCAATTGAAGTGGTTTTTTTGTTTATAATTTATCCTAAAAACTAA
>CBDUPN010000020.1:0-24656 GCA_965369125.1 uncultured Aureibaculum sp.
CCCATTCAATTGAGCCTTTAGGATCTTCATCATAAATATTAAAGGCACAAAACCAGGTTGCAACACCTAAGGCTTGTACTTGCTTTACCAATTCAAGTGAGAGATCAGCCAGCTCTTCACTTTTATACATGGCCATAGACTTGGCTCTTACTTTTTCCAGTGCCGTTTCTATTTCCAGCTCCCGGTTTTTTAGTTCGAGTTCTATTGTGCGCCTTTTGACTGCTTCCCGCAGCTCCCTGTTCTCTTCGGCTATCTTATCAATGGCTACGTTTTGACCTTCTTCTGTTTTGCTGTCCGGAAATGAAGAATGCTGATGAATAATTTTCCAGCCTTCCTTTCTCTCAGTTAGTAAGGTAGTGGCCCTGAATTTGGAATAAAAAGTCCATTTTTTATCAGCTAAGGCATACAGATCGCAAAGTTCATGAATTAGAACAAGACCGTTCTGCTGTTCGAGGTTAGTACTCCTGTTTCGCATTTCTAATTTGCCGGCTACTTGGTCAATGGTATCGACCAAAAATTGTACCGCCTCCTTTTTCGAAGAAAACACTTCGCTCTCTGCACTTCCTACCTGGGTGTAAGATTCATCTAACAGGGAGACCATTCCTTCTACATTGCCATTAAGATACTCAGCCCAATAGGCTTCGTAAACTTGCATTATTTCCTGTTCCTGTTTTTTGGTCGGTTTCATTTTTAATTATTTGCCGGTAATACAATGGTAAATGTTGTACCCTCTCCTTCTTTAGTATCTACTTTTAACTCCCCGCCATGTGCCTTTACGATATCATAACTTAACGATAAGCCTAATCCGGTACCCTTGCCTGAAGGCTTGGTGGTAAAAAACGGATTGAATATTTTATCAAGTACTTTTTTCGGAATACCACTGCCATTGTCTTGTATCGATATCAAGACCTTTTTACCTGTTTTTTTAGTATGAACAGATACAGTAGGTTCGTAACCTTCTGGTTGTTTGCTCTTTTTTTCCTGAACTACATAAAAGGCATTGGTTATGAGGTTAAGAATTACCCTACCCATATCCTGGGCAACGATGTTAATGGTGCCTATGCTTTCATCAAAATCTGTTTCCATTTTGGCATTAAAGCTTTTGTCTTTTGCGCGTAAACCATGATAGGCCAACCTTAAGTATTCATCTGCAAGAGCATTGATGTTCGTTGGTTCTTTGATACCATTGCTAAGGCGGCTGTGTTGCAGCATGCCCTTAACGATAGAATCTGCTCTTTTGCCATGATGGTTAATTTTTTGTTCATTTTCTTTGATGTCTTTTGCAAGGGCTATCACTTCATCTAGATTTCCATTGGTAACTTCTTCACCCAACTCATCAATGAGCTCAATATTCACTTCCGAGAAATTATTGACAAAATTTAATGGGTTCTGAATTTCGTGCGCGATACCCGCCGTTAGTTCTCCAAGGGATGCCATCTTTTCAGATTGTATCAATTGGCTTTGGGTGGCCTTCAATTCTGCATAGGCTTTTTTAATTTCTTTGGCCTGTTCCAGTTCTTTTTTCTGTGCATTTTCGCGTTCTTTTCGAACCGTTCTTGCTTTTTGATATTTATGCACTTGCAAACCAAGTAAGCCCAAGATCGCTAAATAAATAAGGTAGGCCCACCACGATTGCCACCATGGCGGCAGGATGGTAAATTCTATGGTTGCCGGTTCACTCCAGACCCCATTCAACCCTTTCGAAGCAACCATAAAAGTATAATCACCAGGGGGCAGGTCGCGATAATTCTCACTTGTGGTTTGTTGGGAAATATCGCTCCAATTTTTATCGATTCCCTCTAAAAAATATCGATATACCACTTTATCCGGATTATTAAATTGAGCACCGTTATAATTGAAGCTCAGATAATTCTGATCATGAGGCAATTCTAAACCCACAGGAATGTTATGAGGGCCCTCTACTGTTTTCCATTTAATATTATGGAGACTTTGGTAACTTGAATCTTGAGAAGCCTTATTTTTGATAGATAAGCCACTTTTGCCATGTTCCCAAAGCGTATCGAGTGTGGCTGTTTTCTCTTTGATCTTTTCAATATTATTAAATACCTGTTTATTATCTAAAATATTTATTCCGGTGATCAAGGCAGGATACACAGTCGAATCTTCTTTTATTTCATCGATTACCGTAATAGTTTGTACCAAACTTGCCCAAAACCTGCCATTCTTATCAAAGGTGAAACTGTTCTCTGCAAAATCTACCAAATTTAATCCTTGTCTTTGCCCTAAGGTTTTTACCTTCCAAAAGGGTGTTTCAGAATTCGACTTCACCATAGGTTTTAAAATTGTCAATCCATTTGAAGTACCTAAAAATATTTCACCTTTATGTTCGGCTAATGCATAAACATCATTCGCTCCTAAACCTTCTGAAGTTTTGAAAGAAGTAACTTGGTTTTTGGTAAGATTTACTAGATCAACACCTTCATGGGTTGCCGTCCAAATATTATGTTGGCTGTCCTTTGCTAATGAATATACCCTGTCTGACACCATGCCGTTTTCTTTGGTTAATGTAACGCGGGTATTATTATTTGGGTTTATGATCTGGATACCGGAATTTAAGCCGCCAACCCAGATATTATTGCCGGCATCATTAATAATAATATTATTACTTACCCTTGCTGCGGCCGAATCGATCACCATATTTTTTAATACGGCATTTTCCATATCGAGGGTAATTAATTCGCTAGCTGTACCCCCCATCCAAAAAAGCCCATTTATATCTTCAAAAATGGTTTCAATGTTATTTGCTCCAAATCCTTCTCCTAGTTTAAGTTGTTGTATGGTCTGTTTTTCGGGGTCGATGATACTTATACCAACATTATTACCACAAGTCCATATTCTTCCTTTAGAATCTTCCATGATCCTGGTATTTCTATCATCAATCAAGCCTTGTGCTGTTCCTAAATGTTGTATGGTATTTTTTACCGGATCATATACATCTACGCCTTCGGTACTACCAATCCAAATTTTTCCATCTTTCGCTTCTTCGGTATCCCAATTGGCATTACTTGACAATCCGTCTATAGTATCATAATTCGCGGGCCTTCCTTGCTTGGTGTTTATCATATGTAAGCCACCTTGGGCTACCGATACCCAGAGCTGGCCCTGGTCATCTTCTAACATATTAAACACCCATTGACTTGGGGCATCGGTTATTTTATACTTTAAAATAAGCCCATTCGTTTCAGAATAAGAAAAAACTAGGCCGTTGCCGGTCGCTAACCAGAATTTTCCCTGGCCATCCTGAAATACTTCCGAATTTCCAAAAAACCCGTCAAAACCGTTTTGCGCGGTGATGTAGGATAGCTCCGTTTTATTTTTATTTAGTATGGTCGTACCGCCACCATTTGAGATCCATACTTTACCATTGTTATCTTCAAAAATAGACCCTGCAAAATTTCCTAACAGGCCTTCAGTCTGGGTTAGTTTAATGTTTTTTCCTGCCTTTAGATCGATGATATTTACTCCCTGTCCTGATAGCCAAATTAAGCCATCGCTCGTTTTTAATGCCGTGATGTTAAAACCCCTTACTAAGCCCTGCGCTACGGTAAATTCACTGATAACCTCTTCTTCAAAATCTATGATATAAAATCCATGATTTCTCATGGGGTACCAAATTCTGTGTTCATCATCTTCCGTCATCTTATAAACAAAACTTTTATCAAAAGAGTTTGATAACTCATATACCAACTTGGCGTCGAAATCAATAACAGACATGTCTCCGTTACTGCCACCAACCCATAATCTGCCTTCAGCATCTTCAAAAAGGCTAGATACATAGCCTTGTATATCCAATCCTTGTTCAACACCGTAGCTCTCCAGATTTTCTGAATCATAACGGGTAATACCACCCGTAGTACCAAACCACAACATGCCATTCCGATCTTTCAAAGAGCTGAAATTAGTTCCGGGCAGACCAAAATTAGCATCAATGGTCATCACCCCTCTGGTGGCCCCATTAAGTGTTACGGGGTATCCTGCCTTTATCACTTTTGGCTCGCCCAATACTTTTACTTTTACATCTAGTTTTTGTTTAGGCAAGCTGTCTAAACTAAAAGGGCTGCTAGGTAAACTATTCCAATCGAATGGTTTTGTAGTTACCGGTTCTGTTAATGCATGTGGTATTTCTATATCAAAGGGTTTCGATGGAATTTTAGCCCAATTAAATTTGGTGGTAGTGAGATTCTTTAATACGGATGGATCTTTGGTAACCCATGTGATGGTATCTGCCTGTGGGAATTCAAAGCTTCGTGTCACCGGTTGTTCATATTCATTTTCCAACACCGGAAATGGAGGTGCTTCATTAGTGCTGTTGCATGACGCCAATAGAATGGATAATACTAATAAAATAGTAGTGTAAATTTTCATAATAATTTTCTGTCTGATTTATATAGAATGGTATGGCTATAGATTTTTTAGCAATTTAAATTTAAAAAATGAATCTTAAACACGGTAAGGGATGAAGATATGCATTTTTTGTCCGAAAGTGCATATTTATTTATCGAAGCGGACTAAAGTTTAATCATAACTAACTCTATCCCGTATGGTACCATCTTTACGATGTATAATAACATCGGCACTGTAATTTTTAGCAATGTCCTTCGCTCTTTCTATAGCATCGTTCTGGTATTTGTAGGTAGCTGTCAACCGTTCATTCCCTTCGCCTCTAACTGCCCAGCCCTTTTCATGAGGCACTACATGCTGGTGGCGGCTTTTACCTCTTTTTGCACGTCTTGAGCTCTTAAAAAATATATTTACGATCTTTTCTATAAGCTCTATAATTGTTTTAGAAGTGCTGCTTTTTGGCATTTTGTAAAATTTTGAACTTCTAAGATAATAAAATCTAATAAAGCTTATTATTTTTCTTGAATTTGCCTAATGGCTTAAGCAATTAATTCGGGGTATTCTTCCTGGATAAAATGACCCCGATCTGTCTCTTGTAATATTGCATGAGGCATGAGTTTTTTATGGGCCGAACCTAATCGCCCAAGATTGGGGTCTTTTTTACCCCAGATCAAGGAGACCGGTCCTTTATAAGTTGAAGCAAAGACTTCGGTTTTTTTAAAAAAGTCGCTCATGAGAGGGCGTTTATCATAGTGCAATATGGTAATCCGAAAAATATATTTTGGTATAACAGGATCCGGGAATGAAGCAGTTGTGATGTCGAAAGAAAAATCTTAAACTAATCCGGTAAACCCTAAAAAAGCGAGTGATAATAGCCCCGCTACCAACAAATTAATTGGCACCCCTTTCATTCCTTTCGGGATATCGGCTAGTTCTAATTGTTCACGAATACTCGCAAAAACGATTAATGCTAAAGCAAAACCAATAGAATTAGCTACTGCAAAAAATACAGCCTTTACTAAACTACCGCTTTCTAAACCCAGCGCCAATATTGCCACACCTAATACTGCGCAATTTGTTGTTATTAATGGTAAAAACACACCTAAAGCATTATACAAAGGTGGGCTAACTTTTTTCAATATGATCTCAACCATTTGTACAAGTGCTGCAATTACCAGGATAAATGTAATTGTTCTTAAATAAACCAATCCGGTAGGAACCAATACAAATTCATATAACAGATAGGTTACCAAGGTTGCAAGGGTCATTACAAATAAAACAGCTCCAGACATACCAACAGATGTGGTAACTTTATTAGAAACGCCTAAAAAAGGACAGATGCCCAAAAATTGCGACAGTACTATATTGTTCACAAAAACGGCAGCAATAAGTATCAATACATATTCCATTATTATGTGGTTTTAATTGAAATCCTATTAAATAAAACAGTTAAATAAGCCAAAGCAATGAAAGCTCCAGGAGGCAGAATAAATAAGATAAATGTATTGGCATTTTCTGAAACAAATTTTAGCCCAAACAAACTACCACTTCCTAAAATTTCACGAGCTGCCCCTAAAACGGTTAGCGCAATTACAAATCCAATTCCCATTCCTAAAGCATCAATAATTGAAGAAAACAAGCTGTTTTTCGAGGCAAATGCTTCGGCTCTTCCTAATATTAAACAGTTTACCACAATTAATGGAATAAAAATACCTAGCTGCTCATATAAAAATGGGATAAAAGCTTCTAATACCATTTCTACTATGGTAACAAAAGACGCAATAATAATAATAAAAGCAGGAATTCGAACCTTACTGGGTATTTGTGATTTAATAAGAGAAACAACAATATTTGACATTAATAACACGAACAAGGTGGCTATTCCCATTCCTAAACCATTAAATGCTGATGACGTTACACCCAAGGTAGGGCACATACCTAGCAGCATAACAAAAACAGGATTTTCTTTAATAATCCCTTTCAGGAAATTTTGTTTTTGATTAATTTTTTCGGCCATCATTCTTAATTGTTAGATGTAACTAATGAATCATTCTTTACCCGAAAGACATCATATGCCATTTGAGTGGCTTCGCAAAAGGCTCTTGATGTAATAGTTGCTCCGGTTAAGGCATCTATTTCACCTCCATCTTTTTTAACCGTCATATTAAAAGAAGAAATATTAACATTTCTAAACTGTTGCAAAAATGTTTCTCCTTTAATTTTTGTACCTAGACCCGGAGTTTCTTTTTGCTCAAGCACTACAATGTTTTGAATATCTCCATTTGATCTGAATCCAATCATAATTTTTATCAATCCGCTAAAGCCTTTATTACTGGTTCCAATGATCGCTGCCCCAATGAATTGATTTTTTGAATAAGCTGGATAAACTTCCGTACTATCTGTTGCTTTTTCAAGTTTTATAATTTGCATATCTTCTACCGGATTATTGTCGAAGGGTGGCAAAACTAATTTTAAAGCATTTACTTTTTTTTCTAATTTGGCCTTTGCTTTTGGTCCTACAGTTAAATCGTTCACAAACCCAAGTGAAAAACCAGCCGCTAATGTAACAACCAAAAGAGATAAAACCATATTGATAAAAGTTGACTCTTTTTTACTCATAATTACATTATTTGTGATTTAATTTTTGCACCAAATCGGCGAGGTTTAAAGTAAGTATTGATCAATGGCACGAAGGCATTCATGATTAAAATTGCAAATGACACACCTTCGGGATATGCTCCGAATAATCTAATTACTACAGTAATTATTGCTATTCCTATTGCAAAAATCACCATTCCTTTTTTGGTCATGGGGCTCGTAACCAGGTCTGTTGCCATATAAAAAGCACCCAAAATAGCACCTCCCGATAGTATATGAATAAGCGGACTTGCATAATGCTCTGGATCGATTACCCAAAATACACCTGTAAAAAGTGCCATAGTTACTAAAATAGTTACCGGAATATGCCAGGTAATTACTTTTCTTACGATCAAGAAAATACCACCCAATAGTAATGCTAAGGCAGACATTTCCCCAATAGACCCGCCTGTTATTCCTAAAAACAAATCAATATTTGTCGGAATTTGAGCACTTAATTCAGTCATAGTTTCTCCAAACATTAACCCTTCTTTAATTACTCCAAGCGGCGTTGCGCCAGAAACTGCATCGGCAATATTAGTTCGGTTATCTAATGCAGTTGGCCACAAAGTCATTTGTAAAGGAAAAGAGATCAATAAAAAAACTCTTCCAACAAGGGCAGGATTAAATATATTGAACCCAAGACCTCCAAATGAAAGCTTTGCAACACCAATTGCTACCAGACTACCCACAATTATCATCCAAATGGGTAAACCAGATGGTAAGTTAAAGGCTAAAAGAATTCCTGTTATTAAAGCTGATCCATCACTGATGGTTACCTCAGTTTTTAATAGATATTTTTGGATCAAATACTCAAATGCTAGGCAAGAAATTACAGCAACAGAGGTAAGTATCAAGGCGCCAATTCCAAAGACATATAAAGAAACCAAAAATGCCGGAATCAAAGCAATGACTACATCGTACATTACTTTTTTTGAAGTTCTGCTTGAATGAACATGAGGTGATGCTGAAATTATAATTGGTTGTGTGCTCATTTTAATTTTTAGAGGTTTCCAATTTTTTAACAATATTTTTCCCATATCGGATATAATCCAGCAAAGGGCGATGCGATGGGCAAACATAGCTACACGATCCACATTCTATACAAGTCATAATATCTTCTTTAGCGGCTCTTTCATACAATCCTTTCTCTGTTAAATTCATTAAAAGAAATGGTTCTAAACCCATTGGGCAAACGAAAACACAATCTCCACAACGAATGCAATTTTTAGGTTCTTGTCTACTCGCTTCTTCTTCTGAAATTACTAAAATGCCTGAAGTTCCTTTTGTTATAGGCACATCAGTATTCTTTATGGCTTTTCCCATCATGGGCCCGCCATTTACTATTTTACGAGTTCCTTCAGGCAGTCCACCAACTTCATCGATCAGATCACTAATTGGAGTTCCTATTTTTACCCAAAAGTTTGAAGGATTTTGTAATTTTTTTCCGGTAACCGTGACAACACGTTCTATTAAAGGCTGATCATGTTGTACTGCTTGATATATAGCGAAAATAGTTCCCACGTTGTGTACAATTACGCCAACATCCATAGGTAATCCACCTTTTGGAACTTCTCTTTTTAAAATAGATTTTATGAGTTGTTTTTCACTTCCTTGAGGATACTTAACCCGAAGTGCTGCAACCTTAATCCGGTTATCAAATTGCGCCGCTTTTTTTAAGACGTTAATAGCGTCTTTTTTATTGTTTTCTATTCCAATAACAGCTTCTTGAATATGTAAAGCATGCATGAGAATTTGAATGCCAACGATTATTTCATCTGATTTTTCAAGCATTAATCGATGGTCTGAAGTAAGATAGGGTTCGCATTCAACGCCATTTATTATTAGACAATCAACTAGATTATCATTTTTAAGATCCAATTTAACATGAGAAGGAAATGTCGCTCCACCTAAACCAACCACTCCAGAATTTGTTATATGTTGAAGAATATCTTTTTGATCCATTGTTATTTCCGATTTAAGAGGAAAATCTGGAGTTTCAAAATTTGATTCATCTTTTTGATCAGTCCTTATAACTATACATTGTTTTTTGTAACCGCTGGTATCTATAATCTTATCTAGTTTTGTAACAGTTCCAGCCACAGGTGAATGAATATTCGAGGAAACAAAACCACCAGATTTTGCAATAACCTGACCAATTCTAACTTTATCTTTTATCTCAACAATGATCTCAGAAGGAATACCTATATGTTGTGCAATGGGTACATAGACAACTTTTGGCACCGGTAAAACTTTGATCTTTTTGCCGGATGTTAACTTATTTTCGGGAGGGTGAATACCTCCTTTAGGAAAGGTTTTAAGCATCAGTTTTTAATTTATCTAATGTTACTTCTGCTATAACTTTGGGCTCAATTATTTTTTCTTTTCTTGGTGGAAAATTGGTTTCAATGATAGAATGCGTTGGACAAACCGGTACACATTTTCTACATAATGTACACAATACGGGATCTATATAGGCCAAAGAATTAATCATGGTAATAGCATCCTTTGGACAGACATCTTCACATTTTGAACAGCCAATACAAGCAACATCACAAGCTTTTTTGGCGATACCGCCTTTATCTTCATTCAAACAACCTACAAATATTTTCAGATCTCTTTTATTTTTAGGCCTCATTTCAATAATATCTCTGGGGCAAGCTTCCACACACATACCGCAGGAAGTACATTTATCCGTAATAACAACAGGCAATCCAGTGTCTTCATCCATATACATGGCATCGAACTTACAGACATTTACACAATCACCATCTCCCAGGCATCCATATTGACAATCAGTTTCCCCACTGTAAATAAGTGATGAAATGGCACAAGATTTAGGGCCTTGAAATTCAGTGGTTTTTGGACGGACATCACAACTTCCCTGACATAGTACTACCGCGACTGTAGGATCTTTTTCGGCAACCTCTTTTCCTAATTTTTCGGCAACCAATTTCATAACATTATTCCCTCCAACCGGACAGAATAAATCCGAAATATCTTCCGTATTTACTAGCTTTTCAGCAAAAGATTTACATCCGGGAGAACCACAGCCGGCACAATTGGCAGCGGGTAATATGTCTTCAATTTCAGCGATCAAAGGGTTTTCATATACATAGAACTTTTTAGAAATTATATACAGCATTATCGCAGCAATAACCCCTAAAGAAACTAATAATAGAACACTATATAAAACTGAAATTGTCATTCTTGATTATTTTTTAGAATTGAAATCTTAAATGCTTTTCGAAAAGAATTTTTCAAAACAAAAAGCAACAAATAATAAGGAATAAGAACAATAAGAGCTAATAGCCCGGCAAGCCATTCTTCAAATAGATTGGAAGAAGCAATAAGCACAACAATCATTAAAATAAAAGGAAAAACATAGGCCCAGAACACAGCTTTTAGTCCTAATTCAGTTTCCATAACAACGTCAACACCTTCATTTAGTTCAAAAGATCGAAAATTCCCTGTCCGTACTGAAAGCGGGTTTTTAATTTCAATTTCTTTTGAATTTGACTCTGAAATACCACAAGCACCTTTGGCGTTGCAGGATTCGCAATTAATATTACCTTCTAAAGAAACTGTAATTGTAGATTTGGAAATTTTTGTAATTACTCCTGAATGTTTCATAATATTCTAACTACCTTATTTAAAGCTTTTTAAATTAATTTTATACGAGAAAAATTAAATTAGCTTCAATGGGTAAATTTACGGCTTAAGCAAATTGGAAAATATGACTATTGTCAGGATTTTAGCCTTGTGGCTCGTTTATACTTAGCACTTCTAAGAATAGAAAAACTCATCAAGCTTGTTATTATTCTTGAATTTGGCTAATGGCCTGAACAATTAATTCGGGATATTCTTCCTGAATAAAATGACCCCCATCTGTCTCTTGCAATATTGCATGAGGCATGAGTTTTTTATGGGCCGAACCTAATCGCCCGAGAATGGGGTCTTTTTTACCCCAGATCAAGGAGACCGGTCCTTTATAAGTTGAAGCAAAAGCTTCTGTTTTTTTAAAAAAGGAAACGCTATGGTGTTCCCTACTGTTTGGTACCATTCTGGCCAACAAAAGCGGGGCTTTGTTCTCTCTAAATTTTCTTAGCGGATAGATATACGCTGCTTTCACCTTGCCGGAAATAGACTTCGGATCTCCCTGAACCTTATGCAGGTATCTTTGTGGGAATTGAAAAATGCGGAAAACAATATCGCTAACAAAGGGAATTCTACTTAATTTATGAAAGAAAGTAGGGCGGAAGTTCTCTTTAGGAGGCCTTATCATGGTATTCATCAATACCATACCCTTGATCTTATATGTTGAATTGATTGAAGCCAGGAGGCCTATGGGCCCGCCCCAATCCTGACCCACAAAAATAAAATCCTCCTCGATCACCTCGGCCAGAAACTTTGACATGATTCGTTGATGGTTATCCAATGTATGGAACTTAGACCCAGTGGGCTTTGAAGATAATCCCAATCCAACCAGATCGGGCGCAATGCATCTAAACTTTTTAGGATCTAATGCTCCTATAATATTCCTGTAAATAAAACTCCAGGTTGGGTTGCCATGCATTAAAAACACCGGGGTTCCTTTACCACGTTCTAAATAATGGATGGTATGGCCTTCTATATTTAAGTTCTTTCGCTGTGTACCATGGGGCAACATGGCATTGATGTCTTGCGGCAGGGGTGGTACTTTCATGACATAAAGATAAATAAACAAAGCACAATATAAATTTTTCAAATTTAAGGTATAAGAGTGCGGTATAATTTGTCATCACAATTAAAAGATTTTGAGAATTTATCATAACTTGCCGCGTATGGAGATATAGTTAATATTAACAATATATCTTCTTTGGGTTTAATGAATAAAAACATGAAAAGAATATCCATTTTTCTGGTAGCTGTTATTTTTTTGATAATAGGTTGTTCAAAAGAAAACGAAGTAATTCAAATAAATGAAGCAAAAAATCTAACCATATTTTTTGTAAATGATCAGCATGGCCAGTTAAATAACTTTTCAAAGATTAAACATATAGTAGATTTAGAAAGGCTCGAAACAAATGTAATTACAGTTTGCAGTGGCGATATATTTTCAGGAAATCCTGTTGTAGATAATCATCCAGAGAAAGGATATCCAATGATCGATATAATGAATCGAGTTGGTTTTGATGTTACTGTGATTGGAAACCATGAATTTGACTATGGAGAATCAATATTAACCGATAGAATGAATCAAGCAAATTTTGATTGGGTTTGTGCGAATGTAGATATGGGAAATTCAGTTATTCCCGAACCTTTCGAGTATAAAACCGTTAGCACCTCTGATTTAAAAGTTACATTTTTAGGTTTGGTTGAAACTAACGGAAGCGACGATAAAACCATTCCATCAACGCATCCCTGGAGAGTTCAAAACCTTACTTTTGAGAGACCGGAAAACGTAATAGGTCAATACTCGAATATTAAGGCACAAGAAAATGCCGATTTATATATAGCTTTAACTCATCTGGGTTATAACGGGTCTGGAAGCTCTTTAAGTGACTCCAAGATCGCTACGCAATTCCCATTTTTTGATCTTATTATTGGAGGGCATTCTCATCAAACGATAAATGCTACTGTCAATAATATTCCCATTTTTCAATCTGGATCCTATTTAAATAACCTCGGAAAAATAGAATTGACAGTTAAAAACAAGGCCATCGAATCTATTAATTATGAATTGATCAACCTAAATACCTATGCTGAATATGATTCGGCATTAAATGACCTTATAGAAGAATATGATAACCTGCCATATTTAAATGATGTCATTGGATACTCACATTTATACCATGAGAGGTCAAAAGTTGGTTGTTTTTATACAGATGCTTTAAGGGGTGTAATGAATGTAGATGTTACATTTCAAAATACCGGCGGAGTTCGTTCGGCATTAAACGAAGGGGATATAACAAAAAGGGAAATTTATGAGATATCTCCATTTAACAACGGTACCGTTATTTACGAAATGAGTGTGTTGGATATTAAAAATTTTCTAAAAGGATCCGGTTCGGGTTTTTATTATTCGGGCATCCAAATAGAGCAAGATGGCAATGATGTTGAAATTAAAGATATAAATGATAATATTATTTCTGATAGTACCATTTTAACTATTGGTACCAATGATTACATTCCTGCAGTTTACGAAAATTATTTCCCTATAAATGGAAATGTCCAATCCTTAACAGCTGCCGAAACAGTTATATCTTACTTAGAAAATAATAACAATCAGGTAAACTACCCAAATTGCAACCGCTACTTTAGGTATCAATAAAAAACAAAATTCAGAAAATTAATTATTTTATTTTTCTCCAGATGTAAAATTTCTTCTTATCCAGGCATAAATAACGATAATAAGTATCTTTGTTCTACAGATAACGCGTTAGGGCACATTAAAAAAATGAACATTCTCACTAGAATATTTGGAATACGAAAGACAGACAAACTCACTGAAGTTGACAAACCAAAGAGTGACCAATCTGCCGGGACACCTGTAAATAAAAGCAGTTGGTTTTTGACTCATACGGAAACGATTGCTAACGAGTTCAAATTCTTAGAAATAGAATTGGATTTTAAAAAGCTCAAAAATGAATTCGTTGGAAGAGAACATTGGATAGTTTATGGAAAAGATCAGATTGAAGTTGAGATTTGGAGTGATGTGGGAGATTTGCCTTTTGTATTAATTCGAAATACACAACTTCCTTATGACGAATCCAAACACCTTGATAACCGAGATAATATTGAAGCTTTTAATTCAAAGGCATGTCGACTCAGACAAGATTGGACTAAAAGACGAGAACCAATCCAAAAAAGATTTATGGACAATTGGTTAAAAAAGGACAACCTTGACCTTTCAGAATTGGATAACGACTATGAAAGTTTTGGTAAACAAGAACATATTGAATATCTGCAACAGGCGGCAATGACTGTTCGAGAAAATATAGAATTTAAAAAAGGAAAATTAAAAAAGGTGCCCAGCAACGGCTATAATTCAACACGCCTCAGGCGTGACGCAATCATAGCCAAAACCGTTTTGCTTCATTATCAGAAACCACTAAACAATGATAAAATTCTTTAGAGGGGCGAACGGACATCAAAGGTATGGTAGACCTTTGAGAGTGAGGAGCCAGGTGGTACGGAGGCAATTAAAAATAAGAGTATGATTAAATTTTTTAGACACCTTAGATTTGACCTTATGGAGAAAAACAAGACTGGAAAGCCTGCCTGGCTGGCAGGCAAGTATTTAAAATACGCTGTTGGAGAAATTATTTTGGTAGTAATTGGAATTTTAATAGCTCTCTCAATCAATAATTTGAATGAAAAGCGGAAAGATCAAAATAAACTATTGAATATTTACAGTCTTATTTACGATGATATTGAAAATGACATACAGGATTTGATCAATAATTTAGAGTTTTACAATCAAAAGAAATCTGTTTTTGAGAAAGTCGTACACGATTCAATAACACCTGACTTATTAGATGAAGGGATTTCAAGATTATTAGTATTAGGTGGCAACAGAGGTACCACATTAAACACAACAGGCGTTAACCAATTAAGGGAATTACAAAACAAAGATAGTTTAACCCTGAAACTCATAGGAATCTATGATGTAATGGAAACAATAATGCTAACAACTGAAAATAGAATTTCAAATGAAACTAAAGACCACGCAGAATATTTGAGAGACAATTATGATTGGTATCCTGAATGGATTTATAATACCATTATGAGAGATGTTGGAAGTAAGGAATTACATGATTATTTTTTAACTAGTCCTATTTATAGAAATCGAGTAGTCTCTGTTTACCAACAAGTTTATAACAATTATACTACAATACTCAATACTACGATTAAACGTTTAACTGAACTACAAAAAGAATTAAGAAGTGTTCTAGATAAAACAAATAAATAACGAAAGTCTGCCTACCGCAGGCAGGCATAACACAGTGTATAATTAATTGCTTTGATCGTTATCTATTTGGAAAATTCCTTCGGAATTTTCTCGCGTTCGTTTTTGTTTACTAAATTAGTTGCTGAAACACCTGCCTGCGGCAGGCAGGCGCAACTAACCATAAACAAGACCCGTTGTACGCAAGCTCTGAACTCTGAATAAAAACAAAAAATACAAAAATGAAAAAATCAATTTTCTTCCTGTTAATTTTAGCTTCTGTATCGGTATTTTCCCAAAATTCTGAGTATAAGGTCTCCTCTTATTTAACAGAGGGTACAAAAGCACCGAATACTCATTATATAGGAGAAGCTTGGTTAAATGCCATTATTTACAATGACAAAGAATTGGGTTATAATATTACAAAAGCAACCTTTAAAGCCAACTCAACCTTAGATTGGCATAATCATAGTTCTGCACAAGTCTTAATAATTGTAGATGGAGAAGCTTATTATCAGGAGAGAGGAAATGAGCCTGTAATTTTGAAAAAAGGTGATGTAATTAAATGTGAGAAAGATATCGAACACTGGCATTCATCAACCAAGTTTAGTGATGTAACGTATTTGGCTTTATATGGTGGTGAACAACCAACTACTTGGACTGAAGTAGTAACACAAGAATATTATGATGAGGTAGCCGAAAAGCTAAAAAGTAATTAATAATCATCAAAGTTTATAAATCAAGAAACTTGAATTAAACTGCCAACGTATTACAATGACTTTAATCCATCGGGCTAAAAATCTTCCTCAGAACTTCCTTTATTTAGATAAAACAAAAAAGGTTTCATTGTTTCCTGGAACAAAACCCGCAGGGATTATAGCCAAAAAAGTTGTACGTATTTGACAATCAAAACTTTAAAGCAATGCTGATTGAAGATGCAAATAAAAATTACATCAATATAGGTAAGATTACTTGCTGGATTACCTTCTCGTTCGGACTTGCATATTTATTTATTACATTTCTTGGTTTTCTGTCTTTGAGCTCTCATGAAGAGCCAATCGGAGACCCATTCTTTACAATAATGGAATTGCTTGCCATCATAATTGCCCTATTAATGGCGATAAGTATGATTGCAGTTCATTATCATGCTTCGGCAAAATATAAATTACAAAGTCTTTTTGCTCTGTGTTCAATGTTTGTTATGGCGGGAATTACCTCAAGTGTTCATTTTGTAGTACTCACTGTGAGTTATCATCTTGAAACTACAACAATAGACGATTTGAGTTTACTCTTTTCATTTAAATGGCCATCTGTTGTATACATATTAGATATTCTCGCATGGGATTGGTTCTTTTCACTTTCATTTTTATTCGCCGCTCCAATATTCAATAATGGAAAAATGGAGAAAACGATAAGAGCCCTTATGTTAATTTCAGGAGTCTTAAGTCTTATTGGAATACTAGGAGTTCCTTTTAACGATATGCAAATTAGAAATATCGGAATTATTGGATATGCCGTAATTGCTCCTTTTGTGTTTTTATTAATAGGAATCAATTTCAGTCAAATCGATCGGAATAAAAAAACGGACGCACAACACCATGTATAATTAATCTGCCAGAGGCGGACAGGTTTCTTTGGCAAGTGCTACTCGGAAAATCCTCCCACGCTAAAAAGAGTGGCAGGATTGATTTTCTACTGCCTGCGGCAAGCAGGCAAGCGCAACATGCGAGCGAAGCGATACCATACACAAGCCGTAGCCAATTAAAGAGAAACTATCAACAACTGCAAAACGGGCGATATCCATAAAATGATGAATCATGAAAAATCCTTTCAGCTTTCAAATTACCAAGGAAAACAAGGTAATAATCTATAGAAATAATAAACAAATCAAAATAGTTAAAGGAAAATGGTGTGATGAGTTTATTGACTCATTGTCGAGCTTAAATCAAGAAGATTTACAAGTAAAACTTGCAAAAATTACAGGAAACTATAAACATGGAAATGAACGTAAAAAAATCTAGATGATAAAGTTTGAAAAATACGTTAGCAAAGAAATAAACTATTAAATAACAGCCATTGCTGAAAGGGTTTTAAACAATTTTACCTTATACCCGGAGTAAAATTCCCAGGGGCATCTTGAGGCTCATTAATTGTACCTGCATCACCGGTATCATTCCATAGTTGCCATTCGCTAAATGTATAAATAGGATTTCCTTTTGATATTGATAAATTTCTTAATGCCCTTCCGTCTTCAAACTCATGATTTGTTCCTGATCCATCTTCGCCTATAACACCAAAAATATCCACTACATTTCCAAAAGGATCTACCAATTCTAAATTATCATCACCATTTGAGTCGGCCGGACCGTTTGTTCCCCCTTCCATATCAGGTATAAAACCAAAAACAGCTTCAAATTCTGCTGCATTAGCTGCAATTACAAAGGCTTGACCTATATTTATAATATTTCCTGATAAATTTAATGTTGAAGAAACCGAAGTACTGTTATTTGTATACCTTCTAATAGTCCATCCATTAAGGTTGATTGGTTCATCTTCGGCATTGTAAATTTCTATAAACCGTGCTCCAGTGTTATTGTTAGGATCTGCAATTTCTGTAATGAATATATTATTTTTCACCACAATATCAAATCTATCATTTGATAACTTAATATCGGTTAAAGCACGTGGAATTAATTGATAATCGTTATTAAACTTAGTTAATACACCTCTTATTGTACCACTGCCATCTGGCACTTCTAAATTCGCAAAATCGGCAAATGCGCTTGTTCTTAAAATCAAGGAAATCCCTGAACTATTTTGAATTAGGTGATTGGTTGCCGAGCCACCAAGGTCATTAGAACTATCATAAAAAGTAGTACCCAATGCATCATCTTCAAACTGAACATTATTAATTTCGACTAAGGTGTTTAAATTGTCATCCGAAATGTCATTGATTGAAATATTATTTACCAAATCATTTTCGTTAACTGATTGACATGATTTTATAATTACTTCTTCATAAGCAGGATATGCAATTCTTCCCACAGTTTGATTATTAAAATTATCAATAAAGAGATCACCTATTTGAAGAGCATCATTATCTATTTCGATATAGGTTCCTTTGAGTTTAATATATACTTTTCTGCCTGGATTATAAATGGTATATACATCTGTTTGATCAATAGGGATATTAAATCCAATAGAGCCATCTAAAGCTTGTATAGAAATAGTTTTAAAGAAATTACCTTTTTGATCGCTGGAAATAACATAACCCTCAATAAAATCTTCTTCTATATATTTAGAGGCAACCCCTGTAGCAGCATCAAAAATTTCTTTTATAGTTTTATTTGGAATTATATCATCACTACAATTTTCTTCAGGAATTTCAAAATCATCATTTTTTACACAAGATGAAAATGCCCCAAAGATTATAAGTAGTGTAAATAATGAATATAATTTATATAGTTTTTTCATCAATTAAAATTTAATTAAAAGTTTAAGGAGATGTTTACAAAATAGGTTCTTCCAAATCCAAACCAGTATTTATTGCCGAAATTGCGCTGACTTTCTCCGTTTGCAGTATCTTCAACCAGGTCATTATAATTTGCTGTTCGGGATTGCTCATATCCACCAGTCTTATAGATTTCTTCAAACGCATTGTTAATGCTAAGAAAAATGCTTAGGTAATTATTTTTAATTCGCCATGATTTACCTCCTGTTATGTTTAACAAATAAAAGCCTTCAAATTCTTCTTGTTGCAGTAGCTTATTTGCAAGATCATAATCAATATCCTCAAATGGTAAACCTAGAGGATCATCAGGATTAATAAAAAAATCGCTCGTTCTGGTAATAGTAGAAACGTCTATATATGCATTTGATAAGTAATTTGCCGTTGCTCCAATCCACCAATAGTCTGGGCTTCTGTATTCTATACCAACAGCGTATGCTTGCTGTGGACCATTGGCAACTCTAAGGTCTTTGATGTTAGTTTCACCTAAGTCTTTAAAACCAATATTATTTATTAGGTCGTCATTAAAACCTGCAGTATCAAAATTGACCCCAACATTGGCATTATCGGAATAAACGTGTTTTCCGATGGCTGCCACAGCAAATACTTTTGTGGTTGGGTTAGTTTGATATTCAAATCCTAATTCGGCACCAATATGCCTTTTATCGATATTGGTAACTACTTCTTGAAAGAAATCAGTCCCTGATCCACTTTGCGCAAACACAAAATTAATATCAGTACCTTCTTTAAAATCAGTATAATAAGCCGTTAAACGAGTTTTTATATCTGGAGATCTAAAGATATAACTAGCCTCACCGGATATGATCTTTTCGCTTTCTAAATTTGGTACAACATTATTATTTTCCCTTGAGTTCACAAAAGAATTTCTTATGGTTGGCGCTTTGGATAAATATCCTCCGTTTAATATAAATATATGTCTTCCCATTCCTTTAAAAGTAATACCGCTTTTTACACCAAAATCAGTAAAAGATAATTGTTCACTTTTCCCCAAGGAATTTTCCTCAAAACTTTGATTTAAGAATTTACCCTCCCTCTGATAGTTTGTTGCAGTGTATGACCCGCTAAGAAAAAAATCGGCTTTATTATAACTAAACTGCAATTGTGTAAAAGCATTTAACTGATCGGAGGTAATATCATAGTTATATTTAATTCTATCTGTCAAATTTTTATTGATGGAACCCAAAACGTCATTTAAAGATGGCACACCATTTATCAAAGTAAAAGTATTTACATCAGCATAATATTCTGCACCCAATAGATCAATAGGCATCCCGAAATTTTCAGATACAAGGTTTTTATATGTGCCTCCAAGATCGAAGGTAAGATGGTCTGTAAGTTTTATATTCAAAGTAGAATTGGCGGTTAACAATTTATCATCTGTCCTATCTTCATACAATAAATAACGCGCCGCACCTTCATCGAAAATATTAGTAGTATTTCTGTTGGCGTCATATAAACTATTCCAATCTATCTGTGGTTTATCTTCAATATTGGATAGATACCTCCAATAATTAGGATTTGGATTAGGAGCATTGGCATAATCTAACCGGCTTCTACCTTGTTTGCCCATTTGGTAAGCAATGCTAGTTGTTAAGGTCGTTTTCTCGCTTTCAAAGAAATGACTTAACATAAAAAGGGGCTCTTCAATTTTTCTTACTCTTGAGTTTCTTTTATCACCAGCTTGATAACCCCAATATGGATTGTATTTTCGACCCAAGTCATTAAAAACACGTGCTGTAATAGCTGAAACCTGTCCCCTTCTATTAGGGGTAAACATGGCCATAGCATTTAGACTATGCTGATCATTTATTTTATATTCTAAGGCTCCAAAAACACCAAATGCATCATATAAAGTACCATCAATAAAACCTTCATTTCCCCATCTTCTAGAGGCCGATATACTATAGGCAAGGCTATTTTTTTGAAGTCCCGAATTATAGGTAACCATACCTCTTCCGGTATAGGTTCTGTTAGAATACGATCCCGAAATTCGCAAACCAGGCCTGTATAATGAAGGCCTTGTTGAAATATTTGTAGTACCGAGAATATCGCCAAAAGTATAATTTGAAGGAGTAAGTCCGGAAGATAGTTCTTGATTTCGAGTAACATCATTTAAACCTCCCCAATTGTTCCACTGTGGCCTTCCATTAAAAAGCTTATTCATAGAAACACCATTCATTAGAACAGTGGCGCTTTGAGAATCATACCCACGTACTCTAAAAAATGCCTGGCCAAAATCAAAAGCGGCCTTGTTTTCAAAAATATCTCTGGAAGATTGTAATAGGCCAGCGGTATTTTCTGATCTTATGTCGTCATCATTGAGATCATCTTCGGTCAATGAGATCATGCCACTTTCTTCTTCTATGGTCGATAAGTCGACAAAAAGTAAAATAGTACCAAGATCAATTTCTTTTCCAGTCTCTATTGATACGGGGAATCTTTGTGTTTCGAAATTGTTTAGGCGAACTTCTACCACTTGATTTCCAAGTGGAACATTTGTTAATACAAAATTTCCATTAATATCAGTTAATGCCAAAAGGGAAGTGTCCTTAACAATTACAATAACATTTGCCAGTGGTTTTTGGGACTCAGAATCTACTACATTTCCCTTGATAGAACTTAACGTCTGGGCATTCATACCCAAAATGAAAAAAACACTAAAAATAAGTGTTAGTGTAATCCTTTTCATAGTTAAAATATAAATTATTTGATAGCAATAAGAGTTTTAAACAGCGATATAAAATTACAATAAATTCAAAAAAATAAAATATTTTTAAGCTAAATCATAAGGCTGGCGTATTTTTTGTTTTTACTTTTGGCAAATATATTTTATTGTTATGATCATTAAAAAATTTCTATTTCTGCTTTTTTTTGGAATGGTTTTCTCAACATTTGGCCAAGATAAAAGCAAAAAGTATGATATTAGAACCATAGCCTTTTATAATGTCGAAAATTTGTTTGATACCATTAATGACCCAAAGAAATTTGATGATGACAGAACGCCTGAAGGAAAGGATGGATACACTTCAAAAATTTATTGGGACAAAATAGATAAACTAAGCAGGGTGATATCAGAAATTGGTTTGGACGACACAAAAACCAGTCCTGCCATTATTGGAGTATGTGAAGTTGAAAATAATGAAGTGATTGAAGATCTAATTGCCTCTGAACGATTAAAAGATAAACATTACGGAATTGTTCATTATGATTCGCCTGATGAAAGGGGAATTGACGTGGCTTTGTTGTACCAAAAAAGATTTTTTAACCCGCTAAACCACAGAATTTATCCATTGTTAATTTATGGAGATGATGGTAATCGTGACTACACCAGAGATCAATTAGTGGTGTCGGGTTTATTGGATGGTGAATTGATACATTTTATCGTGAATCATTGGCCGTCGAGAAGTGGAGGGGAAGCCAAAAGTCGTCCATTTAGAATGGCTGCCGCAAAAGTTAATAAAGGGATTATCGATTCACTTCAAAAGATCGATCCAAAAGCAAAAATTATAACCATGGGCGACCTGAATGACGATCCCTCAAACCCTAGTGTTAAAGAAGTTTTAAATGCTCAAGAGAAAAAGTCGAATGTTAAAGAAGATGTTGGTTTATATAACCCCATGGCAGATATGCATAGAAGAGGTTTAAACACCTTGGCTTATCGAGATCAATTAAATTTATTCGATCAGATAATTTTTTCGCAACCATTATTAGAAAGAGACTATAGTTCCTACCGTTTTTACAAAGCAGGAATTTATAATAAACGTTATTTAATAACAGACAAAGGTCCATTTAAAGGATACCCTTTTAGAAGCTATAATTATAATACATATCAAGGTGGTTATAGCGATCATTTCCCTGTTTATATTTATTTGATAAGGGAGAAACAATAGAGGCATAATTTTTGATATATTTATTCGAATTTAAATTAACCCAATGTGATCAAAATCATATATTATTTCAAGAATTTTTGTTTTTTTATTATCTTTTTCGGGATCACCCTGGCAACTTATTCTCAAGAAAGTTGGGAATCGTATATTGTCAATAGGGAAAAAGGGGTGATGTCTATAGCCGTTGATATGGAACTGAGTTATGGTAAACCGAACTATAAGAACCTCTTAATTGTAGGTACAAACACCAACAAATGTTTAAAAAATGGATATCCAACTATTGAAGGATTGGAAGAATTATATGTTTTTTCTGATTCAATAGCGAACACCATTGATAAATTAACAAAAAATAAGCTGGCAGGTATAATTACTTACCAGTGTGCGGGTTTTGATGTGTTTTATGTGAAAGATACGTTAAACCTAAAGAAAAGTATAGATACGCTACTTACTAAAGAGTTTAAAAACGCTAAAAACTATTTGGTAATTGAAAATGATAAACATTGGAACTATTACAATCAGACGCTTTACCCAAAAGACATTTCAAATGATTTTTTTGTAAACCATGAATTACTCAACCAACTGGTATTCGAAGGAGATGACCTAAAGGAGCCGAGGAAATTAAAACACTGGTTCTATTTTGATACAGAAAGGAGAAAGGAAAAATTCATAGAAAAGATCAAAGACCTAGATTTTGGCATAGATTCAGTAACATATAAAAAGGATAAAAAGTTTATTTACGATTCTTATGGGTACCCAAGAGAAAAGGCTTATCCATTTGAAGTACAGGTTTCCAGGAAAGACTCCATTAACCCAAAAAACATTTCTGAATTGACTTTCTTGCTAAATAATTTATCCAAAATGTTTTCGGGACGATATGACGGTTGGGGAGTCAACGCCATATTAGAAAAACAAAAGATTGATGATTAAAAATAGTGAGTTTTTTAACAAATTGTCTGATGATTATGACCAAATGATAAATTTTGAGAACGCTCTCAAAAATAAATCAAAAACATTATTAAACTTCGTTTCTCCAACAGATCAATACGCCTTAGATCTCGGTTGCGGTACAGGTGCTGACGCTATTGTCTTAACAAAATTAGGTTTGAATGTCGATGCTGTAGATCATTCAAAAGGGATGCTCAAACAGGCGGTTTTGAATGCGAAAAGATATGATACAGATATTAATTTTATTCATTCCGGTTTAAACGATCTTGAACTCAAAGCCAAAAACTACAATATTATCGTATCTCTAGGAAATACTATCGCCAATATAGATAGAAATGATCTAGGTATTTTAATAAAAAAACTTTGGTCTTATTTGAGCAAAGGTGGAAAAATGGTAATCCAAATCATAAATTTTGCAAAACTACCGTCTTCAGGAACGCATCTTCTCAACACCTTTGAAAACGATGCTGTTTCGATTATCAGAAAGTATGATATTAAACCAAAAAGTATAGATTTTATCATCGATAAAAGGGATAAGGTAAAAAATTTACAAAGTCAGATCGTTACCAAACTATACCCGCATTCAGCCGAAGATTTTGAAAAGTTTGCAAAAGAAATGGGGTTTACATTAGAGATATATGGCGATCTAAACAAATCACCTTTTAAGGCAAAAGAATCATCAAATCTTGTAGCTGTTCTTGTAAAACAGTCTTCTAAAACAAAGCGGTAAAAACTTCTTCAATTTTGGAGACCAATACTACTTTTATCTTATAATTTTTAGCAGCTATTTTGTTAAACTTTGAAACAATGATTGTAGAGAAGCCTAATTTTTCTGCTTCTGAAATACGCTGATCTATTCTGTTGACCGGCCGTACTTCTCCTGCCAAACCGACTTCAGCGGCAAAGCAATAATTTTGGGGAATAGCCTCATCTTCATTAGAAGATAATATGGCGGCGACCACCGCCAGATCAATGGCCGGATCGTCAACAGAGATACCACCGGCAATATTTAAAAATACATCTTTGGCACCCAACCTGAACCCTGCACGTTTTTCCAGCACTGCCAGGATCATGTGCAATCTTTTAATATTATACCCCGTAACCGAACGCTGAGGTGTGCCATAAACCGCTGTGCTTACCAGGGCCTGCACTTCTATCATCAAAGGCCGCATGCCTTCTAAAGTGGCGCCTATGGCAGTTCCGCTCAATGATTCATCTTTCTCAGAAATTAGAATTTCTGATGGGTTTTCAACCTCGCGTAAACCGGTGTTTTGCATTTCATAGATGCCCAATTCGGCGGTAGAGCCAAATCGGTTCTTTTGTGCCCTTAAAATTCTGTAGGTATGGTTTCTGTCTCCTTCAAACT
>CBDUPN010000021.1:0-24302 GCA_965369125.1 uncultured Aureibaculum sp.
TTATGGGTGGAGCCGTTAAAACGGATGTGTATTGCAGTTGTGTAGATTTTGATACTACCCCACCAATTATTTCATCCGACGGTTTTAGAGATCATATAATATTAGAAGATATCAGTCAGATGCCAAAAGTAAACTTTAGTGATGAGTGCTCTGATGTTACCGTAGAATATGCCGAATACGACGGTGTAGAATCTTGTTGGATCGATTATGGCCCAACCTTTACAGAATCAAATATATGGTTCCATAGTTTTCCATTTGATAAATGGCATCATTGGGAGAATGGATATTTTCAAAAGTTCTTAGATGGATCTGCTAAAATTCATGGTAGGGTTGTAAACAATACAGACCCAACTTCAGGATGGATCATCGAAATATTTTTCGAAACTTTGGTTGACTATGCTACCTGGATAGCTGCCGGTGGGTATATGGACGATGACTCCTTGAGAGATCAAAGATTATATGCTAATCTCGATTTTACAAAACCTTATAAACTTGAAGGTTTCGGAGATTATTCTGGTTCTAGTTTGATACTCTTGAGTAATACAGATCTTCATCACATGGATATTGGTCCTCGTGAAGAATATGGTGAATATGGAATAGGTTTTTGGATTTCTTATGAAGGAACGGTGAATGGAACAGCCGTAGGAGGTGAAAGTAAGCAACATATCGATATGTATGCCTCTTTAGATAAATGTGTAGATTTGCGCGGTAGATTGATCATTAGAGAATGGACAGTGACCGATGCAGCCGGAAACTCACAAGTGTATATTCAACGTGTAGAGTTAGAAGAATAACAAAAACTTATGTTAAATTAAAACTTTAACCCAATGAAAAAATTAAATTTACTATATATATTTATTTGTGCTTCTTTAATTTCCAATGCACAAATACAACAAGAAACTTTTAATACCGCTGCCCTGCCCATGGGTTGGACGGCGACATCATCACCCAGCGCATGTAACTGGCAGTATGGTTATACGGGAACAATGCCAGGAAGTGGTTTTTCTAACCCGGCATCTTTTCCTTCCGGGGCCGCGATTTTTATAGATGATGGATGTGCCGACGACGGATATTCTGTTGAATTAGAAGGCCCGGCAGTGGATCTCGCAGCTGAAGGCATTTCAAGTGTGGCCGTAGAAATTATATATAATCATCAGACATTTAGTAATGATGGTGAATTTATGGTTGATGTGTGGGATGGAAGCACCTGGCAAAACATATTAACGGTTTCCGGTGATAGCCCGGCATCCAATAGTGGAAACAACCAAACTGTTAATATTGACGTTACCGCACATATCAACAATGCGTTTAAGGTAAAATTTATTTATGATGACGAAGATTCTCTAACCTGGGGTATTGGTATAGACGATTATAAATTGCTCGATACCACAACTGCAGGTATTGAAGATCTTGTAGATTTAGGGTTTAATTATTATCCTAATCCTATAATAGAAGACGTATTAACCTTACAGGCGAACGAAAATATTTCCATCGTTAATATTTATAATACAATTGGTCAAAAAGTAATCGCTAAAAAGCCCGTTGCTTTAAAATCTCAAATTCAAATGCAACAATTACCGGAAGGGGTTTATATTGTGAATGTAGCCATTGGACAACGTGAAGGAAGTTTTAAAGTAATTAAAAGATAATAAAACGATTATTATAAAAGCCTCTCTTTTAGAGAGGCTTTTTTATTTTAGTTCCATATTTTATAGTAAATTTATTGCAGTATTTTTTAATTCAAAATATATTGTTCATGAAATTATTGAAGCTCCTAATGGGTGTTTTATATTTATTATTTTTAAACACCGTTACTGCACAAACGAATCAAACTTATTTTACTTTACAACCAACCTTGACTCCTAATGCTGAATCAATTATTTTTAGCTATGAGGGAGATCTATGGAAGGTTGCAACCGCCGGCGGGAATGCCTACAGACTTACTGCGATGCAAGGCGATGAAACAAATCCCAGTGTGTCTCCTGATGGGAAATGGCTTGCTTTTACAAGTAATCAATACGGAAATAATGATGTTTACGTCATGCCTCTTGGAGGAGGCGAAATTAAACAGTTAACTTTCCATGAAAGCAACGATGAGGTTTCGTCATGGGGCTGGGAAAGTGAAACTATTTATTTTACCTCAAGTAGATATAATATTGGTACTACCTATGTTGTAAGTCTTCAGGGAGGTACTCCGAAAAGATTATTCGAACATTATTTTAACACAGTACATAATGTAATTGAACATCCTACTTCAGGTGATATTTATTTCAATGAATCATGGGAAAGTGGCAGGTTTGCTCATAGAAAACGCTATAAAGGTGATTATAACCCCGACATTAAATCATACAACATTTCTACAAAAGAATTTAAAAAGCACACATCATATCGTGGTAAAGATTTTGCAGCAACAATTGACCAAAACGGGAATATATACTTTATGTCAGATGAGGGTAATGATGAATATAATCTATATTCTTTAGAGAATGATACTAAAAAACAACTTACAGCATTTACTACATCTATCATGTGGCCAAAAGTAAGTGCGAATGGTGATAAAATTGTATTTAGAAAAGATTATCAAATTCATGTATTTGATGTAGCTACCGGTAAAATAACAAAACCAAATATTAATATTTTCCTAAACAGAACAACAAATAAAGATCAATCCTTTACTGTAAAAGGTAAGATTTCATTTTTTGATGTTTCTTCGGATGATAAAAAAATCGCCTTCGTTTCGAGGGGTAAACTTTTTATTTCAGATACGAAAGGAAAATTTGTAAAAGAAATTTTGACCGATCAAAAAGAGGCCGTAAAGGAGGTGAAATGGCTAAACGATAATAAAACACTTATTTATTCACGGTCGTATAAAGGATATTACAATTGGTTTTCTATCAGCGCAATTGGTAGCTCAAAAGAAAAACAAATTACTAAAGATGCCATGAACCACCGCCAGTTAAATTTTAACAGCGATCGATCAAAGGGCGTTTATTTAAAAGGCAGAAATGAAGTGTGCATCATAGATATGGCTAACTTTAATAACACAACGATCGTTAACGATGAGCTTTGGGGATTTTACAATGCCGACCCCTATTTCTCTCCCGATGATAAATATATTGTATTTAATGCGTATCGAGATTTTGAAACTGACATTTTTGTGTATAATACTGTAAATAAACAACTTATTAACCTAACAAAAACTGGCGTTTCGGAATCTGACCCGGTGTGGTCGCCTGATGGAAAATATATTTATTTCTCGTCAGACCGATTACAACCAAGTTATCCTTATGGAACAAAAAATGCAAAAATCTATCAAATGTCATTAGAGAAATTTGATAAACCCTTTAAAATTGAAAAAGTGAAGGAATTATTTGCAGAAAAGAACGGAAAAAATGATGATGAGGAAAAAAATAAGGGCAAAAAAGAAAAAGAGAAAAAATCTGAAAAAGAAAAGCCAAATGTTACGATAAATACGGATGGTTTATTGGATCGATTAACAACAATCAGTCCAGATTTTGGGCAACAATTCAACCCTAAAATCATTCAAAAAGACGACAAAACTTTTGTTATTTACACATCCGACCATAGTGAGGGTACTTCACAGCTTTGGAAAACTACCATAGAACCTTTTGAAAAGAATAAAACCGAAAGAATTAGTGAAAAAAAAATTAATAGTTACCAACTGGTTTCAAACGAAAAAAATAACTATCTACTGACAGGAGGTACAATAAGTACCTTAAATGGAGAAATTACCAAGTTAGAAGAAATTTCTATTGACAAAACTTTCAACAAATCATTAGCTAATGAGTTTGAGCAAATGTATTATGAAGCTTGGGCCGGATTTGAAGAAAATTTTTATACCGAAGATTTTCATGGTCAGAATTGGCAACAATTACGTGATCAATATGCTAAGTATTTGCCCTTTGTAACTAGTAGAGATAATTTACGATTGATCTTTAACGAAATGCTAGGTGAATTGAACACCTCTCATTTTGGTTTTTCTTCGAATGGCGATGAAGAAAAAGTATATTACGGAACGCGCACGATGGCTACAGGGATTGTTTTTGATAATAGTAACCCCTATATGATTGAAAGAATTGTGAAAAGGAGTCCGGTAGATGTAAAAGAAATCACTATTCAAAAAGGTGATAAGCTAATCGCGGTTAATGGTATGGAAATTTCTGAAAAAGAAAATCGTGAAAAATATTTTACAAGCCCCGATTTTGATGAAGAACTTACATTAACCTTTAACAGAAACAACATTAATTTTAACATTAACATTCATCCTGTCTCAAGTCGTTTATTGAGCAGCTTGTTATATGACGAATGGCAAGATGACAATCAATCTTATGTAGATTCAAAATCTAAAAATACAATAGCATACGTCCATATGAAAGATATGGGAAGCAGTGAGCTCATTAAATTCAAAGAAGACCTAGTAACTACTGAAGAATCAAGTAAAAAGGCCTTAATAGTTGATCTGCGCTATAACCGAGGTGGAAATGTGCATGATGATGTGCTACAATTTTTAAGTCAAAAAACATATTTGAAATGGAAATATCGGGAAGGTAAACTAACCGGTCAACCGAACTTTGCATATGCAGATAAACCCATAGTATTGTTAATTAATGAACAATCACTATCTGATGCTGAAATGACCGCTGCCGGTTTTAAGCAATTAGGCTTGGGTACCATTATAGGAACAGAGACATATCGATGGATCATTTTTACTTCAGGTAAAAGTTTGGTTGATGGCTCGTTTTACCGATTGCCCTCATGGGGATGCTATACCTTGGATGGTAAAGATCTGGAACTCGAAGGTGTCAGCCCTGATATTTATGTTGTAAAAAATTTTAAAGACAGGTTAGATGGCAACCATCCCCAACTAGATAAAGCTATCGAAGTAATTTTAAAACAATTGGAGGCCAAATAATAAGCCTGTGGTATGATTTTCTAAATTTATAAAAAAGGACTACTGACAGCATAGGACCTTTTTTTATAGAAAACCTGAATAAATAATGTTATTCCTTTCATTTTTATAATAAGGATGTATCTTTGCAGTTCTTAAAAAATCAAAAAATGAACAACGGATTATACGCGAAATTTAACACCTCAAAAGGTGAAATAGTAGTTAATTTAGAATTTGAAAAAACACCCGGTACAGTAGGCAATTTTGTTGCCTTGGCAGAAGGAAAGCTTGAAAATAAAGTATTACCACAGGGGAAACCTTATTATAACGGATTAAAATTCCATCGTGTTATTGCTGATTTTATGATTCAGGGAGGATGCCCTTTAGGAACAGGCACCGGAAACCCGGGATATAGTTTTGATGATGAATTTCATCCGGATTTAAAACATGACAAACCGGGAATTCTATCAATGGCAAATTCAGGACCTGCAAGCAATGGGAGCCAATTCTTTATTACACATGTCGCAACACCTTGGTTAGATAACAAGCACACTGTTTTTGGAAATGTAATAGAAGGTAAAGATGTAGTAGATGCTATTCAACAAAACGATGTTTTAACTTCTTTAGAAATTATTCGTGTCGGTGAAGCTGCTGAAAAATTTAATGCAGTTGAAGCCTTTAGGGTATTTGAAGGTTCAAGAGCAGCACGTGAGCTTGCTGAAAAGAAAAAAAATGAAGAGACTTTAAATGCTGTTTCTGCTGGTTTTTCTAGAACTGAAAGTGGACTGCGATATAAAATGATCCAAGAGGGTAATGGAAAAAAAGCAACCCAAGGTGCGATGGTTTCTGTACATTATAAAGGACAGTTATTGGATGGCACCGTATTCGATTCTTCCTATAAACGCAAAGAACCGATAGAATTTGCCGTTGGTGTTGGTCAGGTAATTCCCGGCTGGGATGAAGGAATTCAGCTATTAAAAGTAGGTGATAAAGCACGAATGGTAATTCCAGCTGAGCTGGCTTATGGATCTAGCGGTGCAGGCGGTGTCATACCTCCAAACGCTCCTTTGATCTTCGATGTTGAATTGGTTGATGTAAAATAAAGATGCAGAATTAATAGACTAAAAATAAAAAGAACGCTCTTGTAAAGGAGCGTTTTTTTTGTTAGAATTAAGTATATTTGTTAAACGTCGCTGAACTTAATTATTTAAACAGATAAATATGGAGACACCAACAGCGACCGAACTAGATCATCTTAAATTCCCTATAGGTAAAGTTAATTTACCCAAACCCATTACTTCTGCACATATCGTCGATTGGATTACCGTATTGGAAGATTTTCCTAAAAATCTTACGAAATTGGTAATGAATCTTAGCGATGATCAATTGGATACGCCTTATCGTCCCGGAGGCTGGACTGTTAGACAAGTGGTACATCATCTATACGATAGTCATTCTAATAGTTATATACGGTTTAAATGGGCTCTTACCGAAGTAAAACCGGTGATAAAACCCTATTTTGAAGAGCGTTGGGCGGAATTACTCGACAGTCGGACTGCTCCTATCCTACTCTCTTTAAATGCATTAACAGCACTTCATGCCAAATGGGTATATTTATTGAAAGGGCTCAATGCCAACGAATTACAGCATACTTTTATCCATCCCGACCATAATAATGACGTTACGCTTGTGGAAAACATTGGTATCTATGCCTGGCACTGTATTCATCATTTTGCACATATCAATGAGCTAAAGAAAAGAAAAGGATGGAAGTAATAAAATGAAATTATTTAGATAAGTTTCCCACAACCTCTAATTAATTCTTCCATTTAATGTTACAACCAATACTCGGTTTTTGAATTCGATCGTTCGTTTTAAGGTCTAATAGGCAATCCAATGCATACCTGAGATCACTTCCAGTCAACGGTATGCCATTACCGGGCCTGGAATCATCCAACTGTCCTCGATAAACCAATTTCAACTCACGATCATAAACATAAATATCCGGTGTACAAGCCGCATCAAAAGCTTTGGCTACTTTTTGAGTCTCATCATATAAATATGGAAAAGGATACTTTAACTCCTCACCTCTTTTTTTCATTAAATGAGGAGCATCATCTGGATAATTTTGGGCGTCATTGGAAGAAATTGCTACAAATGAGATTTTTTTGTCAGCATACCGATTGGCAATACTAATCAATTCATCATTTACATGAATTACAAAAGGACAGTGATTACAAATAAACATAATAACGGTTCCTACTTCCCCTTTAACTTCTGATAAGGATAGTTTTTGCCCACTCATTGTATCCGGTAAGGTAAATTCGGGAGCCTTTGTTCCAAGTGGAATCATATTAGAAGGAGTTCTAGACATTTTTATAATTTATTTGTAGATTTATAGCATAAAATTACTAAAATAAATGGCAGATTACATTTCTTTTGAAGAATTTACAAAAGTCGACATAAGGGTGGGTACAATTCTAGAAGTCAATGATTTTCCCAAAGCAAAAAAACCAGCTTATCAGCTTACAATAGATTTCGGTGATCTTGGCATCAAAAGATCAAGTGCTCAGATCACTACTTTATATACAAAAGAAGCATTATTGAACCGTCAAGTATCGGCCATTGTAAATTTTAAACCTAAACAGATCGCCAATTTTATCAGCGAATGTTTGATTTTGGGCGTAGCCGACGATGAGGGAAATATCGTTTTATTAAAAGCGTCGTCACCAACTAACAACGGTACTCAAGTAAGCTAATATGCCAAAATCACCAATCAAAGATCTCTTAAAGGAGCTTACACAACAATTAACCGGAGCGCTCTTTTTTGATGACCTCCACAAAAGTATTTATGCAACCGATGCATCTGTCTACAGGATCATTCCATTAGCAGTGGCCTATCCCAAAACCAAGGACGATTTAAAACATTTAATAGCTTTCGCTACAAAGAACAAGATTACATTAATTCCCAGAGCAGCCGGTACTTCGCTGGCAGGCCAATGTGTTGGTGATGGTATTGTTGTTGATGTTTCTAAATATTTTACGAAAATATTGGCTTTTGATGAAAAAGAACAAACTGTAGTAGTCGAACCGGGAGTAGTTCGCGACGAACTCAATGACTTTTTAAAGCCCTATGGTTTATTTTTTGGTCCTAATACTTCTACAAGTAACCGCTGTATGATCGCAGGTATGGTTGGCAATAACTCATCAGGAACGACTTCCATCAAATATGGCGTAACACGTGATAAAGTAATTGAGTTAAAAACCATATTGTCAGACGGTTCTGAGGTACAATTTAATGAATTAAATCCAGAACAATTCAAACAAAAACTTTCTTTAAATACATTAGAAGGAACGATCTATAAGACGATCAATAAAGAGCTGTCGAAGAAAAATATTCAAAATGAGATACTCAAAGAATTTCCTAAAAAATCCATCCATCGGCGTAATACCGGTTATGCAGTAGACGCACTACTCGATACATCTATCTTCAGTAAAAGTGATCATAAGATCAATATTTCGAAATTACTTTGCGGTAGTGAAGGCACCCTGGCTTTAACGACCGAGATCAAAATAAAATTAGACCGTCTTCCACCTAAAGAACGAATCGTATTGGCGGTTCATTTCAATTCAATTAAGGAAAGCCTTGAAGCCGTGTTGATTGCGATGAAGCATGATCTATTTATGTGCGAGCTAATGGATAAAACCATTTTAGATTGTACATCTAATAATAGGGAACAGCTTAAAAACAGGTTTTTTATTGAAGGTGATCCCGAAGCGGTTTTATTACTAGAGGTAAATGCCGAGGGTATCAAGGAGGTTGAAAAACAAGCCAAGGAACTTATTGAGGATTTAAAAGATCATAATTTTGGCTATGCCTTCCCTAAATTATATAATGAAGACATTAAAAAAGCAACTGACCTGAGAAGTGCGGGATTGGGCTTATTAGGTAATATTATAGGTGATTCAAAAGCGGTTGCCTGTATAGAAGATACCGCCGTTGATCTTCAAGACTTACCCTCTTATATCAATGAGTTCACCGCTATGATGGATAAATACCATCAAAAGGCAGTATACTATGCCCATGCGGGCGCAGGAGAAATTCACCTCAGGCCGCTTCTGAATTTAAAAATAAAGGAAGATGTAGTACTTTTTAAAACCATTACACTGGAAACCGCCAAACTGGTAAAAAAATACAAGGGTTCTTTAAGTGGTGAACATGGAGATGGTATCGTAAGGGGTTCTTTCATACCACTTATGATCGGCGAAAAAAATTATGAATTATTGAAGACAGTCAAATATACCTTTGATCCTAAAAACATCTTCAATAAAGGAAAGATCATCGATGCTTTTCCCATGGACCAATCCCTACGATATACCGTTGACAGAAAAGAGCCTAAAATAGATACCTTATTAGATTTTTCTGATTCCCTGGGTATTTTAAGGGCCGCAGAAAAATGTAACGGCTCCGGCGATTGCAGAAAACTTTCCATTTCAGGAGGTACGATGTGCCCTAGTTATCGTGCAACATTAAATGAAAAAGATACCACCAGAGCCCGTGCAAATGCTTTGCGTGAATTTTTAACTAATACAGAAAAGGATAATAAATTTGATCAAAATGAATTAAAAGAGGTATTCGATCTTTGTTTGAGCTGTAAAGCCTGTGCCAGTGAATGTCCAAGCAATGTTGACGTTGCAAGTTTTAAAGCCGAATTTTTATATCAATATCAAAAAGAGCATAAACCTTCCTTGAGGACCAAATTGTTTGCCAACAATGTGAAATACAATAAACTAGGAAGCCTATTCCCTTCTATTACTAACTTCGTAGTTGGCAGCGCATTCACAAAAAAGATACTCGGCATACCGGTGGAAAGGAACATGCCCAAACTCTCAAAAATTACCTTACGTAAATGGTACGCCCAACATAAGGATAACTTTGAAAATGGTGATTTTAAAAATGGTGAAGTCTATCTTTTTTGCGATGAATTCACCAATTATTATGATGTGCAAATTGGTATTGACGCCATTACACTGCTTTTTAATTTAGGTTATAAAGTGAACATCATTGACCATGAAGAAAGTGGAAGAAGCCATATTTCTAAAGGCTTTTTAGATGAAGCTAAAGTATTGGCAAACAAAAATATAGAAATATTTAAAGGTATTATTACTTCAAATACACCTTTAGTGGGTATTGAGCCTTCTGCTATTTTATCTTTTAGGGATGAGTACTTGCGATTGGCAAATGATAAGGAAGGGGCAAAAAAGATTGCCGCCAATACACTTACTTTTGAAGAGTTTATAAAAAGCGAAGCCGTAAAGGGCCATATAAGTTCGAACCAATTCACCAAAAAAAATAAAACCATTAAAATTCATGGTCACTGCCATCAAAAGGCGCTGTCAACTGTGGAATCTACTTTTTTTATGCTCAATCTTCCTGAGAATTATAAGGTTTCTATTATTAATTCGGGCTGTTGTGGTATGGCGGGTTCTTTTGGTTATGAAAAAGAGCATTATGATATCAGCATGCAGGTAGGTGAACAGTCATTATTCTCAAAGATCAGAAAATTTGATTCAGATACCTTGATCAGTGCTTCAGGTACCAGTTGCCGGCATCAAATTTATGATGGTACTAAACTCATTGCCAAACATCCAATTACAATATTAAGACAGGCATTGAAATTATCTGATTAATTTTATAAATTTATAATTCACAAGCTTAATTTAATCTTTCATGAAGTCTCAAATTACCATATTGGTCATCTTTTTAATGTTTAGCAATTTGATCGTATCTCAAAAAAACCTGAATAAAACCAAAACTCATTTGATTAAGTCGATCGAATTTCATGAAAAAGAGCTGATCAAGATTAGTGACGCGATCTGGGCGAATGCTGAAACAGCCTTTGAAGAATATAAATCGTCGGAATTATTGGCAGATTATGCCGAAAAGAACGGATTTAACGTGCAACGTGGTGTTGCGGGTATGCCAACCGCTTTTGTGGCCACTTATGGCTCTGGAAGTCCTGTGATAAGTGTTTTAGGGGAGTTTGATGCCTTGCCGGGTATTTCTCAGAAAACATTGCCTACAAAAGAACCTATAGTGGAAGGAGCCGCTGGACATGGTTGCGGACATAACCTTTTTGGTACGGCCAGCTTAGGGGCTGCTATTGCCATCAAAGAACTCATGGACGCCGGTAAGATCAAAGGAACGATAAAATTTTTTGGCACCCCGTCTGAAGAAAAGTTCTTTGGAAAGATATGGATGGTGAGAGCAGGATTGTGGGACGATGTTGACGTTAATATTAGTTGGCATCCGGCTGATAATATAGAAGCCGATGTACAAAGCTCATTGGCTTTGGTAGATTTTAAAGTAGAATTTTTTGGCCAGGCTGCCCATGCTTCCGCCGATCCATGGAATGGAAGGAGTGCTTCGGATGCATTGGAATTATATACAACAGGTATCAATTACTATCGTGAACATGTAAAGCCAACTGTAAGGATGCATTATCATATTCAGGATGGCGGTCAAGTCGTAAATGTAGTACCCGATTATGCCAAATTATGGATGCGCGTAAGAGATACAAAAAGATCGGGTTTGATGCCGGTATATGAACAAGTGATGAAAATGGCCGAAGGTGCAGCGATCATGGCTAACGTCGACTATAAAGTTTCATTAATTTCAGGAATCTATGAAGTGCTTGTAAATAGGACCGGCGGTGAGATCATGCAAAAAAATCTAGAATTACTAGGACCGATCAACTATTTAGAAGAAGAAATTGCCTTTGGAAAAAAAATACAAGAAGTAACAGGCAAACCTCAAGTAGGAATGGATAGCACCATAAAACCATTGGAAACAACGAAGGAAAATCCGGGTGGAGGATCTACAGATGTAGGCGATGTGAGCTGGAATGTTGCCAACATTAATTTAAGTGTTACCACAGCGCCCAAAGATACTCCATGGCATTCATGGGCCGTTGTTGCATGTGGAGGAATGTCGATAGGACATAAAGGAATGATTTATGCGTCCAAAGCGATGGCAATGACTATGGTCGACCTATTTGAAAGTCCGAAGTTAGTAGAAAAAGTAAAGACCGAATATAAAGAAAGAAAAGGTGATGAAGTTTATGAAGCCATCATACCTGAAGGACCACCACCTATTCCTACTAAATAATAATTTTTTTAAATGAATAAGAATAACAAATTCAAAGTGTCCGCAATTCTATTGATCATCTTAGGGATTGCCATGATCTATATTGGCGGGTTCTATGGACCAAAATTAATACTTCCCCCTATTATCACCGGAATTGGCTTTTTTATTCTAGCCTGGGTAATAAATGCTCTCAGAGAATAATCAGATAAACAAGCAATCTATATAATCGGTTATCAAATGGAATATTAATCCAATACCAATAATCCTTGTTTTATTAAAAACCAATAAGATCAGATAGGAAAACCCGGCAAAATAGGTGTGTAAGGGGTGAAAATTAATACTACATCTGTTCGGATCAAAAATAGGATTTGCGAATAAATGATCAAGGTCAATCAGCATAGTGAGGACCAATAAAAACCATGCCCTCTTCCAGTATTTTCTAAAAAAAACATAGGCAATAATTCCCGGAAAAAGAATATGCAAGCCAAAGTGAATACTAAATCTAAGAATTTCCATTAAAGGTTTTCTAATTGCTCATTTTGGAGATAACTCAAGGCGTTCGTTCCTTCCATAAACAGTAAGTCTAAGATGCTTAAATTCTCAATAAATCCGAATTTATCTGAAAATACTTGAGTATACGTGCTAAAACCGTATGTTTTATTTGTTTTAGCATTTACTAAAAAACGATAATCGCTTTCCCCTTCAGGATCTTTTATATAGGCCGTTGTTCTGGTATAATGTATGTCAAATTGTAAAAAGTCCATCAATAATTCATGAACTTTTAAATTTAGATCTAACAAATAGGTGGGGGTGTTTTTAAAAAATATGATAAGATCTTCTTCAAAATATTCAAAAAAAGGTGATGATCTATAGGCTGTTTGCATCGCTTTTAAATGTAGTTTTTGCCATGAATAACTATCATCTATCTTAATATCCTTTGTTTTCCGGCTTTTATTATTATGCTTAACCGGAATGTTTAAAAGCTGCCTGCCATTAGGGCCATAAATATAACAGCGTGTTCTGTAGGTTTGTTTTTGATAATTATCTTCTACCTCAAAAATTATATTCTTAGCTTTTGCCAACGCAATGTAATGTGCAATGGGAGAGAAATAAGTTGGATATAATAACAAAGTAATGTATTAATGTTGCTAAGCTTTTCGTCTTTTTCTTACAAAATCGTATAGAAACCATATACCTAAAGCTCCCAAAAAGTAATAAAAATAGGAAACTGGTTCGCCACTACCTCCTACCGTTGTGAAAAGTCTTTCCCAACGTACCTTATTAATACCTTTTCCATCAGAATTCCAGCTAAACCATATAAATACAGGCTTGCCAACGACATGATCAAAAGGTACATATCCCCAATAACGGGCATCTTCAGAGTTGTGGCGATTATCACCCATCATCCAATAATAATCTTGTTTAAAAGTATATGAATCGCTTATTTCTCCATTGATCAGGATCTCATCTCCATTCACGATCAAGTTATTCTTCTCATACTCTTTAATGATCATTTTATAAAAGGGTAATGTTTCTTTAGTAAGCTTCACCGTTTTTCCTTTTTGGGGAATGTATATCGGCCCGAAATTATCCATATTCCATCCCAATGAAGGTACGTTCGGGAATACACCTCCATCATAACCCTTGGGCTCAATTCTTTTGGTAATACTAATAACAGACGGATTCTTGGCCAATTTCCCTGCATCTTCATCTGTAAGATTTAAAATATAATTACCATCTTGTAACCTTCCTCCTTCTCTTACTTTAAATCTGTTAATCAACATATTAGTACTTAGCTGTTGTCCTCCCGTATTCACATCAAATTTGTATTGAGGTTTGGCCCTGTCGGGAAGAATTGTCCGTTCACCATTGATATAAATATAGCCATCTATAATTTCCAGAGAATCACCGGCTACAGCCACACATCGTTTTACATAATTGGATTTTTTATCAATAGGTTTTCTGATCTTTCTAGTTGGCTTTTTAAAGAATTGCTCCACTGTATCAACCGGCCAGCTAAAGACGACAATATCATTTCGTTTAACTTTTTGAAAGCCGGGTAGCCTAAAATATGGTAATTGGGGTTTATTAAGATAAGAACGGAATTTCTTGGTCAATTTAATGCCAGTAAATGGAATAGGAATTGCGGGAATCGTATCATGCAACATGGGTGCAGCAACGGTAGTCATAGGTGTTCTCGCCCCATAATGGAATTTACTAACGAAAAGGAAATCACCTATCAGCAATGTCTTTTCTAATGAGGAGGTTGGTATGGTATAAGGCTGCATAAAGTATGTATGGACCAATGTTGCCGCTACTATGGCAAAAACAATGGAGCTTACCCACTCACCTGCCCCGGTTCTGGGTTTTAAACTTCTATCTTTTATATATTCAACATCCAAAAAATAGTTAACGTAATAGGTGTAAAATCCTAGTGTCAATATGGCTAAAATAGTATCAAGATTCGAATTTCTTCCAAAACTTCTTATGGTTTCAACCCAAATGACGGGAAACATCAAAAGATTAATAACCGGTATGAATAATAATACGATCCACCACTTCGGACGATTAATGATCTGCATTAAAACAATGCCATTATATATAGGGACTGCGGCTTCCCAAGATTTCCTCCCAGCCTTAACATAAAGCTTCCAGGTACCTAAAAAATGGATGGCCTGAACTACTAATAGAAATATAAACCACTGTGTCATTGTCATAATTCGTTTCTTTTTTAACTGTTAAAGACCAAGTACGTCTTTCATTGTAAACACTCCCTTTTTATCCTTTATCCATTCGGCTGCAATGATGGCCCCTAATGCAAATCCATCCCTATTTTTCGCTGTATGTTTAATTTCAATTTCATCAACAGCAGAACTATAATTTACAATATGAGTCCCGGGAACGTTTTCGATACGCTTTGATACAATAGGTATGGTCTTTTCACTTTCTGTTACATCCAAGTTCCAGTTTTCTTTATCTGAATTAGCAATAATTCCTTCGGCTAAAGTAATGGCCGTACCACTGGGAGCATCTAATTTTTGAGTATGGTGGGTTTCTTCGATACTTATATCATATTCATTAAAACTGCGCATCATCTCAGCAAGCCGGCTATTTAATTCGAAAAATAAATTCACACCTAAACTATAATTTGAAGCATAAATAAATGCCCCGTTATATTTTTTACAGTTTTCTATTGCATTATTATAATTATCCAACCAACCAGTTGTTCCTGAAATAATTGGAACGTTTTTTTCAAAGCATTTATTTATATTATTAAAAGCTTCTGTGGGTACACTAAAATCAATGGCTACATCTGCTTCACCGAGATCATAACCAGTAGTATCAATATCAATTTTCGCGACGATACTATGGCCTCTTTCGATGGCAATTCTCTCGATGGTCTTACCCATTTTACCGTAACCAAATAATGCTATATTCATGTTAAAAATTAAAATTAATAGTAGCTCCTATCATTGTTTGATTTGTTAAAGGTTCAGTAAACAAGGTAGGATTAAATGAAATATTGGTATCTAATGCCTTATCAGGCAAATGGGCATCTACATTGGCTTCTACAATATTTAATATGTACATGCCTATGGTAATAAATAATGATAGATCTCTATTCTTTTTAAAAACTTCCTGGGCTCTTTTTAAGCCTGCATCACTTACTAATTCGATACCTTCATCTGTAGTAAATTCATCCTGCCTTCCAGATTCCCTTAATTTAAAGGCGGTTCTATATCTATCGTAACCATTATTGTTATCAACATAAAAATAAACCCCTGTTCCTAAGGCTGCATATACCAGTGGTACTTTCCAATATTTTTTATTATAAACTTGCCCAAGTCCGGGTAAAACTGCCGAATAAAATGCCGCTTTTGAAGGCGCTAGGATATCCATTTTGGAACTTACATAGCTCGAGTCTTTCTTTTTTATCTTAAGATTACCAGGCGTATTTTGAGACGCCATATTTAAGCAAAATAGGCCGAAAAGAATTATATAAAGCTGCCTTTTCAGCATCTATTGTAATAATTTTTTGATCCTGGCAAAATCTTCTTTGGAATGAAAAGGTATTATTATTTTTCCTTTATGGTCACCTGCCAGTTTAACTTCAATATTATTACCGAAATATTCACTGAACTCCTCCGTGCCTTTAACTATGTACTCAGGTAAAGCAGTACTGGTTTTAGTTATTTTCGTTTCAGTACGGCCGTCTCTCAAGGTTTTAACCAATTGTTCTGTCTGCCTGACGGAAAGATTATTTTTGATGATCTTTTCGTAAATGTCTATTTGTTGATCCAGGTTCTCTACATTTATTAAAGCCCTGCCATGCCCCATGGATAAAAATCCATCGCGCATACCGGTTTGAATAATTGGATCTAATTTTAATAATCGAAGATAGTTTGTTACGGTCGATCTATTTTTTCCCACACGCTTACTTAACTCTTCTTGTGTAAGATTAATTTCCTCAATTAACCGCTGATAAGATAATGCTACTTCAATTGGATCCAGGTCTTTTCGTTGAATATTCTCAACCAAGGCCATCTCAAGCATTTCTTGATCATTTGCCAATCGAATATATGCCGGGATGGTTTTTAACCCTATTAATTTAGAGGCCCTGAAACGACGTTCACCAGATACTAATTGGAACTTATTTCCGTCTAATTTACGAACTGTTATTGGTTGAATTACCCCCAACTCTTTAATAGAACTTGCTAATTCGCGTAATGCTTCTTCATTAAAATACGTTCTGGGTTGAAATGGGTTAACATCGATAGATGATAAATCAATTTCTACAATATTCCCTATTACCTTGTCCGCATTTCGATCGGTAATCGACCTAATATCTTCTACAGGGTCTTTTAATAACGCCGATAATCCTCTTCCTAATGCTTGCTTCTTTACAGCTTTAGCCATTTTTATTCTTTTTTAATAATTCGTGCGCTAAGTTAATATAATTTACGGCACCTTTACTTGTAGCATCATATGCAATAATACTCTCTCCATAACTTGGTGCTTCTCCTAATCTGGTATTTCTTTGAATAATGGTTTTAAATACCATATTTTGAAAATGTTTTTTAACTTCCGCAACTACTTGGTTCGATAATCTCAAACGTGAATCATACATGGTCAATAATAATCCTTCAATATCTAAATTGGGATTATGAACTTTTTGTACACTTTTAATCGTATTTAATAACTTTCCTAATCCTTCCAGCGCATAATATTCACATTGGATGGGTATAATTACAGCATCTGCTGCCGTTAAGGCATTTAAAGTTATTAAACCAAGGGATGGGGCACAATCTATAATAACAAAATCATATTCATTCTTTATGTCTTTTAATGCCTCTTTTAAAAAATATTCTCTGTTGTCTTTATCAACCAATTCTATTTCAATTCCAACCAAGTCAATGTGAGACGGAATTATATCTACATTGGGAGAATTCGTTTTTAAAATAGCATCTTTGGCTTCTATGGTATGTTCCAATAATTGATAAGTGCCTTTTTCAACGTTATCAACATCAATGCCTAAGCCCGAGGTTGCATTAGCCTGTGGATCGGCATCGATCAACAACACTTTTTTTTCCAATACGCCTAATGCCGCGGCAAGATTAACCGTGGTAGTTGTCTTTCCTACTCCACCTTTCTGATTGGCAACTGCTATTATTTTTCCCATTAAAATTCATCGATTTTTGAGGTTATAAAAATACAACTATTTATGACTTTCTAAAATGAAGTTGTGAACAATACATAAACAAAAAACTATCATTATATTTAATGAAAATGACAATTGATTATAAATTGTTATTCAATTATATATACCTTAAAATCAGTAATTAATTTGCTATTAGAGGATTATTTAAGTCTCTTTAAGCTACCCTCATTTTTTATGATTAGAGATTTAATAATGTAGGAATTTTGTTAATCAATGGATACTAAAGGCTCCATTTTATGATATATATGTCAACTAATTTAAATAGTAAGTAATAAGCCTTCTTAGGTATAAAACTAAATAATTAACTTTTATTTTTCTTTGCTCTTATCATACTTTCAAGCATATCCCACATCTCTTGAGGAACGGCCTCTAGCATATTAAATTCACCTGCACCTTGCAACCATTCTCCTCCATCAATTGTTACTACCTCACCATTGATATAAGCTGAAAAATCTGACATTAAATAAGCCGCTAAATTCGCTAATTCCTGGTGTTCACCTACGCGACGTAAAGGAATTTTCTTTTTCATATCAAATTTATCTTTAAGGTCGCCGGGTAATAATCGATCCCAAGCTCCTTTTGTAGGAAATGGTCCGGGTGCTATGGCATTAAACCTAATACCATATTTCGCCCATTCTACAGCCAAGGAACGTGTCATGGCTAATACGCCAGCTTTAGCTGTGGCGGAAGGCACAACATAAGCTGAACCCGTCCAGGCATATGTTGTAACGATATTAAGTACCGTGGCTTTTTTCTGTTTGGTCTTTATCCAATGTTTACCAAAGGCCAAAGTGCAATTTTTGGTACCTTTTAAAACAATATCTATAATGGTGTCAAAGGCATTGGATGATAATCTTTCTGTCGGACTAATGAAATTGCCTGCTGCATTATTTAATAAACCATCAACTTTACCGTATTCCGCCAAGGTAGCGTGCAACATGGCTTCAACTTCGTCATAATTCCGTACATCGCATTGCACTGGCAACACCTTGCCTCCGGTTTTGGCCTCTAATTCGATTTTTACAGCATTTAATTTATCAATATTTCTTGATGTGATTGCTACTTTGGCACCAAGCTCTAAAAAATAGGTTGTCATTGCCTTACCCAATCCACTTCCGCCACCTGTAATAACAATGATCTTATCGGATAAACTACCTTCTTTAAGCATTGGTTTTTGATATTCTTCCATCTTATTTAAATTTTTATAAAAATATCGAATATTTACTTTAATAAATTAGAATTTTAATTTTATTTTTTTCTTTAAAAAACTATTTGTGAAACACAAAAGGATTTGTATATTTGCGCTCGATTTCAGCAATGGCTTATACATAAAGCTTGTTTAACAGATAAAGAAGACATTAAAGATATTTTATAATGAAAAGAACGTATCAACCGTCAAAACGCAAAAGAAAGAATAAGCACGGCTTTATGGAAAGAATGGCTAGTGTGAATGGTAGAAAAGTCTTAGCACGTAGGAGAGCTAAAGGCAGAAAGAGATTAACAGTTTCTTCAGAAGCTAGTCCAAAAAAATAATGATCACTCATTTTACAATTTATAAGGTGTTACTTTTTAGTAACACCTTTTTTTATATCTTTTAATAAGTTTTGAAAATTATTTCAAATTCAAAAAAAGAAAATTCAAATCTTTGCATTTATAAAAATAAGCTCTAGAAATGCCAAAAAATAAGAATATTAAATCAGTGCTCATCATAGGGTCAGGTCCCATAATCATTGGCCAAGCCTGTGAATTCGATTATTCTGGTAGTCAGGCCATTAGGTCTTTAAAAGAAGAAGGAATTGAAGTTACTCTCATAAATTCTAATCCGGCAACTATAATGACAGATCCGTCACTTGCCGACAATGTTTACCTTAAACCCCTAACCACCAAGTCTATTATAGAAATTTTAAAAAAACATCCAAATATTGATGCTGTACTTCCTACTATGGGAGGACAAACTGCCTTAAATCTATGTATTGAGGCTCAGGATAAAGGCATTTGGGAAGATTTTGATATTGATTTAATTGGTGTAGATATTAACGCGATCAATATTACAGAAGACAGGGAGCAATTTAGGAAGCTCATGCTAAAGATTGGTATTGGGCAAGCACCTTCAACAACCGCTGCTTCCTTTTTAAAAGGTAAAGAGATTGCACAGGAATACGGCTTTCCACTGGTGATCCGGCCATCATTTACGCTCGGTGGCTTTGGAGCATCTATTGTATACAATAAAGAGACCTTTGATGAATTGTTAAGTCGCGGATTAGAGGCTTCTCCTATTCATGAGGTAATCATCGACAAAGCTTTGCTTGGATGGAAGGAATATGAATTAGAATTACTGCGTGATAGAAATGATAATGTTGTTATCATTTGTACTATTGAAAATATGGACCCCATGGGTATCCATACGGGTGACTCCATTACGGTTGCACCGGCCATGACCTTGAGTGACCGTACTTTCCAAAAAATGCGGGATATGGCCATTCATATGATGCGTTCTATTGGGGATTTTGCAGGGGGTTGTAACGTTCAATTTGCTGTAAGTCCGGATGAAAAAGAAGATATTATAGCCATCGAAATAAACCCGAGGGTTTCGCGTTCTTCTGCCCTGGCTTCAAAAGCTACCGGGTATCCTATTGCTAAAATTGCGGCTAAATTAGCCATCGGTTACCATTTAGATGAGCTCGATAATCAAATAACCAAAAGTACTTCTGCCCTTTTCGAGCCAACCTTAGACTATGTTATTGTTAAAATTCCCCGATGGAACTTTGATAAATTTGAAGGCTCTGACAGAACGATTGGCTTGCAGATGAAATCGGTAGGCGAAGTAATGGGCATCGGCCGTTCTTTTCAGGAAGCATTGCACAAAGCTACCCAGTCATTGGAAATAAAACGAAATGGCATTGGTGCAGATGGAAAAGGCTATCGCGATTATGATAAAATTGTTGATAAATTAAAAAATCCGAGTTGGGACAGGGTATTTGTAATTTATGATGCCATTCAGATTGGTATGCCTTTAAGCAGAATTCATGAAATCACGAAAATAGACATGTGGTTCTTAAAGCAATATGAAGACCTGCATTTCCTTGAAAAAGAAATTTCTTCTTACAATTTAGAAACATTACCGAAAGATCTATTGCTAGAAGCCAAGCAAAAAGGGTATGGAGACAGGCAGATCGCACATATGTTAGATTGTTATGAGAGCGAAGTTTATAAAAAACGTCAAAATTTAAATATAAACAGGGTCTACAAATTAGTGGATACATGTGCGGCGGAGTTTAAAGCTGAAACACCCTACTACTATTCAACCTTTGAAAACGATAGTATTAAAAATGGTGTAACTTCCTCGGAAAATGAATCTGTTGTCACTAAAAATAAAAAAATTGTAGTACTTGGCTCTGGTCCAAATAGAATTGGTCAGGGAATTGAATTTGATTATTGTTGCGTACATGGTGTGTTGGCTGCCAAAGAATGTGGTTATGAAACAATCATGATAAATTGTAATCCTGAGACGGTATCGACGGATTTTGATATTGCTGATAAGCTCTACTTTGAACCTGTTTTTTGGGAACATATCTATGATATTATCCAACTTGAGAAACCTGAAGGTGTGATAGTACAGTTGGGCGGTCAGACCGCATTAAAACTTTCCGAAAAACTGGATAAGTATGGTATAAAAATAATAGGTACTTCCTTTGAAGCATTAGACCTTGCCGAAGACAGAGGCCGTTTTTCGAATTTGCTTAAAGAACTCGATATTCCCTTCCCGCAATTCGGTACCGCAACAACAGCAGATGAAGCATTGGCAGTAGCCGACGAACTGGATTTTCCTATATTGGTAAGACCATCATATGTGCTGGGTGGACAAGGAATGAAAATTGTGATCAATAGGGAGGAACTGGAAGAACATGTGGTTGATTTACTAAGAAAAATTCCAAATAATGTTCTTTTACTCGATCATTATTTAGATGGTGCTATTGAAGCTGAATCAGATTCGATCTGTGATGGTGAGAATGTTTATACCATTGGTATTATGGAACATATCGAACCTTGCGGTGTTCATTCCGGAGATTCAAATGCCACACTTCCTCCTTTTAATCTGGGAGAATTTGTAATGCAACAGATCAAAGATCATACGGTCAAAATTGCAAAAGCCTTGAAGACAGTTGGGTTGATTAATATCCAATTTGCGATTAAAGATGATGTGGTTTATATCATAGAAGCCAATCCAAGGGCATCGAGAACGGTACCTTTTATTTCAAAGGCTTATGGCGAGCCCTATGTAAATTATGCCACCAAGGTAATGTTGGGTGAGAATACATTAAAAGATTTTACTTTTAACCCTCAATTAAAGGGATATGCCATAAAACAACCGGTATTTTCGTTTAATAAATTCCCCAATGTAGATAAAAAACTGGGACCGGAAATGAAATCAACCGGTGAAAGTATTTTATTTATTGAAAGTCTTAAGGACGATCAGTTTTATGAATTATATTCCAGACGTAAAATGTATTTGAATAAATAAAACTAAATAATATACCCTTGAATATAAATTCCAGCCTAAGAAATACGTTTTTATCAATTTCTTTTTTGTTTTTTACCTCCTACTTGATGGTAAGTTGTGATAATTCATCAATAATAGATAATAATCCAACTGAAGAAATTGAAATTAAGCCTGAAGATAAGTTACCAAAAATTGTGGTTGATACCAATAATGGTGTTATTGTAGATGAACCAAAAATTCCGGCTACCATGATCATTTCCGAAGTTGGAGAAGTTACCTACCAAGGGAATATTGGTATAGAATTTAGAGGAGCTTCGTCGCAAACCTTCCCCAAAAAATCTTATGGTTTAGAAACCTGGGATGCCAATAATCAAGATATTAATGTTTCTTTACTTGGCCTTCCTGAAGAAGAAGATTGGATCTTTTACGGGCCCTATAGTGATAAATCGCTCATGAGAAATATTTTGATCTATGACCTTTCGCGAGATATCAACATGTATGCCAGCCGATCAATTTTTGTGGATCTTACCATAAATAATGAAAACCTGGGTGTTTATGTTTTTATGGAAAAATTAAAGCGGGATAAAAACAGGATAGATATCAACAAATTAAACGAGGATGAAAATTCTGGTGAAGATCTCACAGGAGGATATATCTTAAAAATTGATAAAACAGCAGGAAATAACCTGGGGGAAGGATACAATGAGCTAAATTCCTTTGAATCTAATTATCAGCCGCCAAATTCAACTATAGGACAGAAGATCAACTTTTTATACGAATACCCTGATGCTGAAGATATAACTGCAGATCAAAAAACATATATATCTTCGTATATGGCTGATTTTGAAGATGCTCTTGCAGGGAATAATTTTACGGATGTTAACTTAGGGTATGCCACTTATATTGATGTTCCGAGCTTTATAGATTTCTTTTTATTGAATGAGTTATCGAATAATGTAGATGGTTATCGCCTAAGTACTTTTATGCATAAGGATAAAAATGGAAAACTAAAAATGGGCCCAATTTGGGATTTCAATCTGGCATTTGGAAATGCCGATTATTGTGGTGGAGGTGATACCAATGTATGGGCCTATAAATTCAACGAGAGATGCCCCGAGGATTATTGGCAGATTCCTTTTTGGTGGGACCGGTTAATGCAAGATCCGGCATTTGTAAGTCAGTTGAAACAACGGTGGAGTATGCTTAGAACAGGTGCCTTTTCTGAAGCATCTATTTTATCAAAAATTGAGGGTTATAGTACAGCGTTAACCAAAGCTGGTGCTATTGAAGATAATTTCAAAATTTGGGAAATTTTAGGCGTATATCTTTGGCCAAATAATTTTGTAGGAAATACTTACAACGAAGAAACGGATTATTTAGAAGATTGGGTCACAGCAAGATTAATTTGGATGGATGGTGCTATTAATAGCCTTTAAATAATTAGTTTTACATTCATCCATTGTGATTGTCTTGCATTAAGAAATCAAATTCCCCTCTTCATCCCACCTTGCGATATCAGCTCTTTTTGATTGATCAACACATTTGGCCAACCATGAAGGATCATAATGAAGTCCGTGAGATGCGAGAACGTCTTCGGGTACACCATCCCAAACATTGGGCATATTTCCTTTATATCCCAGGTCTTCAATACCCATTTTAGAGGTATAATATCCTGTTAAGGTTAAATTTCGCATTCTTGAAAAAAATTGTTCTCCTTGTTTTAAGGCCGGCTTTGTCTTCCCCGGATAGGCGATTTGCTCACATATTGCTTTTTGTTCCGTATTTGAGCAAGCTATAAATTCTTTATTGTATAATTTATTACTAAAATTATCGAGCCACATAATACCACCTCTGATTGGAATTTGATGTGAAGGCAAGTCTTTTACAATGAATTCTATAAATTCATGAACGCCGGCATCGGTTGCTGAGCCAGATTTCTCATTTTCCGGAAGAATAATATCGCATAAGATTGCAATGGTCTCCATTTCATGCTTATTCAAAAAAGTACTTTTAAGGATTTCCTGAT
>CBDUPN010000022.1:0-24297 GCA_965369125.1 uncultured Aureibaculum sp.
ATCCGGCGATGGTAGATTTTCCAGAACCAGAAGATCCTACCAAGGCAGTCACACTTCCGGCAGGGGCTTCGAAAGAGATATTATGCAGCACCTCTTTATCTTCTTCATAACTAAATGATACATTATCGAAAACGATATCTCCCTTAATTTTGTCAAGTTTAACTGTCCGTTGATCGGGATTATCTTCCTCTGTCATATTCATTAACTCTTCTGTTCGGTCTAACCCGGCCATAGCTTCTGTTAACTGGCTTCCTATATTACTCATCTGCACGATCGGTGCCACCATAAAACCCAACAGTAAAGTAAATTGAACAAAATCACCAAGGGTCATAGTGTCATTCATAATATAATACCCTCCAATACCCATTATTCCAGCTGATGCTAATCCGATAAGAAAAGTGGAAGAACTCGTAATCAATGCGGTCGCCGTTAAACTCTTTTTTACATTTAAGAATAAACGTTCAACACCTTCTTCAAATGTTTTGTTTTCTTGTTCTTCTGCATTAAAACCTTTGATAACACGCACCCCATTAAGGGTTTCTGTTAATCGACCGGTAACTTCTGCATTAATTTTTCCTCTCATTTTAAAAATAGGACGTATAACGCTAAATGCTTTTAACATAACAAAGGCAAAAATAATTACAGGAACCAATACTACGAATGTCATAGTAGCATTGATTTTAATCAGCCACAAAAATGATATAATGGCCGTTATAGAACCGCCTATAAGCTGAACTAAACCTGTGCCTACTAAATTACGCACGCCCTCAACATCTGTCATCACACGCGACACCAAGGCCCCGGATTTGTTATTATCGAAAAAATTAATTGGTAATTTTAATAATTTTCGTTGAACTTTCGCACGTAATACAGAAATCAAATGTTGTGCTTCAACGCTCAACAAACGCGTCAACGAAAATGATGTTAAGGCTTGAATTAATAGGGCCACTACGACTATGATGATAAGGGTATACAGCCCATTCATATCCTTGTTAGGCACTATATCATCTATTAATGTTTTTGTTTGAAGAGGTATGATTAAGCCTGCTAAACTTTTTAAAATAATTAATACTAGGCCAATGGCGACTATTTTTCTTCTAGGCCAAATAAATTCTTTAAATGCCCAGGCAAACGAAACTTTATTTTTACTCATAGATTAGTTAGTGACCAATATCGAGCCAAATTTTGTTTTATGACAATTAGACAGTAATGATCCAAAGATAATGGAATGACCTCAAATTGAATCAAAATAAATCTGACTTTGAAAATTATGCTTTTTATAATAAAGTGAAATATACAACACTGCAGGGAAATATTGCTTGGGATAATCATACAAAAAGTCTAAATTCGTATGATTTACAGAACAGAATGCACATTTCGTGTAAAAGCCAATTGTGGCTTCACCTTATTAATAGTTTATACTCATGAGAATATTTATTTTAACCCTAGTAATTAGCTTTCTTTCTATTCAACTGTTATCTGCCCAGGATAGAATTACGGGTGCTACTTTTTCGACAAGATCTGAAGTACTGGCCCAAAATGGAATGGTTGCTACGAGCCACCCTCTAGCCACACAAATAGGCCTAGATATCCTTAAAGGTGGTGGAAATGCCATCGACGCAGCCATCGCTGCCAATGCGGCATTAGGCTTGATGGAACCTACCGGTAACGGCATCGGCGGTGATCTATTTGCTATAATTTGGGATGCCAAAACCAACAAGCTTTATGGGCTTAACGCAAGCGGTAGATCTCCTAAATCATTAACCCTTGAATATTTTGAAGAACAAGGAATGGAAAAAATACCTGCTTATGGGCCGCTGCCTGTGAGTGTTCCTGGTGCGGTTGATGGTTGGTTTGAATTACATAAGAAATTTGGATCTATGAAAATGGAAAATATTTTAGCACCGGCCATTTCTTATGCAGAATCGGGTTTTCCATTAACAGAATTGATCGCCTGGTATATACAACGTTCGGTACCTAATTTTCAATCGGCCGGATACCCAAATATTGAAGAAACTTATATACTGCAAAATAATGGTAAACTGCCGGGCGAAGGTGAAATATATAAAAATCCTTACTTAGCCAATACCTATAAGAAAATCGCCCAAGGTGGACGGGATGCCTTTTATAAAGGAGAAATGGCAAAAACCATTGCGAAATTTATTAAAGAACAAGGCGGATTTTTATCAGAAAAAGACCTGGCATCGCATAGATCTGAATGGGTAGAGCCGGTATCGGTGAATTATAGGGGCTATGATGTATGGGAATTACCTCCTAATGGTCAAGGAATTGCAGCATTACAAATGTTACAAATTCTTGAAGGTTATGATTTTTCTAATATCAAATTTGGCAGTACAGAACATTTGCATTTGTTTACCGAGGCTAAAAAGTTGGCCTTTGAAGACCGTGCGAAGTATTATGCCGATATGGATTTTGTAAAGGTACCTGTAGCAGAATTATTATCTGATGATTATGCAGTAAAAAGAAGAAACCTCATTGGTGATAAAGCTTCAAAATATGAAGCCGGTGAAATAAGCGCAGGAGAAACTATATATATGACCGTTGCGGATAAAGATGGGAATATGATCTCTTTGATACAAAGCAATTACCGTGGTATGGGCTCTGGAATGGTGCCTCCCAAACTAGGGTTTATGCTTCAGGACCGTGGCGAACTTTTTAGTTTAAAAAGAGGTCAGGCGAATACTTATGAGCCAGGCAAAAGACCGTTTCATACCATTATACCTGCATTTATAACCAAAGATGGTAAACCTTTTGTAAGTTTTGGAGTGATGGGCGGAGATTTTCAGCCTCAAGGCCACACACAAATAGTTATGAATCTTATTGATTTTGGTATGAATCTACAAGAGGCCGGCGATGCTCCCCGTTGGGATCATACAGGGACGTCAGATCCGACAGGATCACCAGCTGAAGGCACCGGTGAAATAAGATTGGAATCGGGCATTTCATACGAAACCATAAGGGGACTAATGGATAAGAGGCATAAAGTTAGCTTCGCCCGAGGTATTTTTGGAGGTTACCAGGCCATTATGTGGGATAAGGACAATAAGGTCTATAAAGGTGCGTCTGAAAGTAGAAAAGATGGGCAAGCCGCAGGGTATTAGTTTAACTGATTAGATCATAAAATGTAAGTAAGTCTTGGTATCCATTTAATTAGTTTACCTTTGCCGCTTTTATAAAGAGACCATGACATTTGAAGATCTAAACATTATTGAACCTATACTTAAGGCCTTAAAGGCCGAAGGCTATACACAACCAACACCGATTCAAGAACAATCTATTCCGATTTTACTACGAGGAAAGGATTTACTGGGCTGTGCCCAGACTGGAACTGGTAAAACAGCCGCTTTTGCCGTACCTATTCTCCAACACATTTATAATAATATTAAATTCAGTAAAGGCGATCGAAAGATCAAAGCCTTGATCGTTACCCCAACACGAGAACTTGCAATTCAAATTTCAGATAGTTTTACTTCCTATGGAAAATTTACCGGAATAAAGAATAACGTGATTTTCGGGGGTGTTAAACAACACGCACAAACAGTGGCATTAAGAAGGGGCGTTGATATTCTCGTAGCTACACCGGGCCGATTGTTAGACCTGATGCAGCAAGGTATTATATCATTAAAAGACATCGAATATTTTGTGCTTGACGAGGCCGATCAGATGCTTGATATGGGTTTTATACATGACATCCGAAAGATCATTGCTAAATTGCCGAGAAACAGACAATCTTTATTCTTTTCTGCAACGATGCCGGCAGCTATTGTTGATCTTTCACGCAAGATCCTAGGGAATCCAGAAAAAGTTTCGGTAAAACCTGAACAAGCAACTGCTGAACGAATCGATCAGGCCGTTTATTTTGTGAGTAAAAAAGCTAAAATTAAATTATTAGCCCATTTACTGCAGACTAAAGGTGTTGATTCTACTTTGGTCTTTTCAAGGACCAAACATGGTGCTAACAAAATAGTAAAATTATTAGATCGAGAAGGTATCAAAGCGGAAGCCATTCATGGTAATAAATCTCAAGTAGCACGGCAAAAGGCCTTGGGAAATTTTAAAAATGGCACTACAAATGTACTGGTCGCCACAGATATTGCTGCCCGTGGGATTGATATTGATGAGTTGTCTTTAGTTGTAAACTATGACTTACCCAATATCTCAGAAACTTATGTTCATCGTATTGGAAGGACGGGCAGGGCTAAAGCAAGCGGAATGGCGATCTCATTTTGTGATCAGGAAGAACGCACTTACTTAAAGGATATTGAGAAACTGATTAATCAAAAGATACCCGTTATTAAGGAGCACCCATTTATTAATGATATGAATGAGGTTACTACAAATAAAGAAAAAGACACACGTCATTCATCTCAAAAAAGGTCAACTGGGTCTAGAAATAACAACAATAAAAATCGAAATAGAGGTCGTCGTCGATCGGATTCCAGAAGGCGAAGTTCTTAAACCATTGTTAAAATACTAACCTGAATTCTATAAATATTACATAAATTCTTATATTGGAATCTCAAAAATTTAAGAGATGCGTTTTATTGTTTTTATAATATTCTTATTTTCATTTAGTGTAACATTTTCTCAAACCGCTCCTCCTGCCGACCCTTTGCTTAATATTACGCCTAAAGTTAGCACCATAAATTTTTATGCCAAAGATTCCGTGCTGATCACAGCAGATACTTACTATTTAGAAAATGTACAACCAACAGTTTTGCTATGTCATCAAGCGGGTTTTAGCAGGGGTGAATACATTGATACCGCCAAAAAGTTAAACGATTTAGGTTTTTCTTGCATGGCCATAGACCAGCGATCAGGCAAAGAAGTAAACGGCATCATTAATCAAACGGTAATCGATGCAAACTCAAAAATTAAAAATGTTGGATATAGCGGAGCTAAACAAGACTTGGAAGCAGCTATAGACCATCTTTATGAAAATAATGGAAATCGACCCATAATTTTAGTGGGTAGCTCCTACTCTGCTTCATTAGCATTATGGATAGGAAGTGAGAATGATAAGATAAAAGCTGTTGCCGCTTTCAGTCCGGGTGAATATTTAACCAATCTTGACCTTGCTGCAACAATAAGTCCGTTGTCGATTCCCGTTTTTGTCACCTCCTCCAAAAGAGAAACGGCACCGGTAGAAAAATTACTGAGAAATGTAAATCCAGAATATCTTACACATTTTAAACCGAAGGTCAAGGGAATTCACGGTTCCAGAGTACTTTGGGATACCACCCTAGGGCACGAAAATTACTGGAAGGCTTTTAAAACATTTTTACAAGAAAATAGATAATTTATATCAATTCAACCACGCGTTCAAGAGCCATGCCCCTTGAAGCTTTTATTAAAAAGAGCGTATCTTTAATTTTATTATTGGTAAAATGTTGCTTGAAATCGTCGAAGGATTTAAAAGTGCGTATGCCTTCATTTTTTATCTTTGTCTTATAAAAATTTTCCCCAATCAAATAAGCATTACTTAATTGCATATTAGCTACGACATCACTAATATGCTGATGCTCAACTGCTGCATCTTTACCCAATTCAAACATGTCGCCCAACACGACTATTTTATTATCCTCTTTTAATACGGAGAAATTATCCAGTGCAGCTTGCATGCTCGTGGGGTTAGCATTATAAGCGTCGAGAATGATCTTATTGCTGTTCTTATTAAGTATTTGAGATCGATTATTCTCAGGAAAATAATTTTCAATACCAGTTTTTATATTGCTTTTATCTACTTTAAAATAATGGCCTATTGCAATGGCGGCAGCGATATTATTAAAATTATAGGAACCTATTAGATTACTTAAAATTGGAATGCTTTTATATTTTACAGAAACAAAAGGATTTGCATCTATTAATTCAATATCTAAATTTGAGGATTTATTGCCAAAAGTAAATCTGTGTAGATCTTCGGTTTTATCCATTTGAATCTGATCATTGGCATTGACAAATACTTTCTTATTCCTTTTTTCTAAATGACGGTATAATTCGGTTTTCCCTATTATAACACCTTCAATACTCCCAAAACCTTCTAAATGTGCCTTTCCGAAATTCGTAATATAACCATAATCGGGCAAGGCTATATTGCATAAAAATTCAATTTCCTTGAGGTGGTTAGCGCCCATTTCTACAATACCTATTTCAGTATCCACCGTCATGGAAAGTAAGGTTAATGGCACTCCAATGTGATTATTTAAATTTCCTTGTGTAGCTGTTGTTTTAAAAGAAGTCGATAGTACTGCATTTATAAGTTCTTTAGTTGTCGTTTTACCATTGCTTCCAGTAAGGGCAATAATATGAATTCCCAGCTGTTCTCTGTGATAAGTGGCTAACAATTGCAAGGTTGTTAATACATCATCAAAAAGAATTGTTGCGTTACTGGTCATAAATTCTTCTTCGTCTATTACGGCGTAAGATGCGCCTTTTTTTAAGGCTTCATCTGCAAATTCATTTCCATTAAAATTTTCACCTTTTAGCGCAAAAAAGATACACCCTTTGGTGATTTTTCTCGTGTCTGTAGAAACTTTATACGACTGCTTATATAATTCGTAGAGTTGTTCAATATTCATTAGTTAAAGCTAAAAAAAAACTCAATACAAAGTGTATTGAGTTTTGATATTTATAATGATTTTTTAAATTGTTATCTTGTAGGTGTTTTACGTCTGCGTTTGTAAGACATGGCTCCCAATTTATCCGTTGCACATCTAAAGCCTATATAGTTCGTAGCCATATATTCCGGCAAATATCTACGTTGAGCGGGGTCTAACCAATATTCTCTGTCTTTCCATGAACCACCTTTATAAACCCTTGCCTGATCACTAATTAGAGTATTTCTCTTTTTAGTATCATACTGCTGAATAATTAGTCCGCTTTCTCCTATTTGTCTTGGGGTCTTCGGTGCATTATACATTCTTGGTTTTACGTCTAAATCCTCTTCTTCCAAGTAATATTTTTTAGTTGAAGCCAAGTCACCATCATTGATAGCAATATTATCAGCCTTTTCATAGTTAGGTCTCATAAAAGCATCACGCTTGGTAATAGGAATATATTTTATACTACCCGGTAAGTCTCTAGGTACGATTTTACCATTATCTAAGGTATCAAATTCTATACTATTATAATCAACCACAACCACTTTACCTTCTTTATCGATCATTGGCTTTTTAAACACATTTCCTCTAAAGTAGTTGAAATCATTTGCATCATTATCGATAATTGGTCTATATACATCAGCTACCCATTCGGCTACATTTCCAGACATATCATAAAGTCCGAAGGCGTTTGGATCGTAAGACTTAATCTTAATGGTAATATCAGCACCATCGTTACTCCAACCTGCAAGACCACTATAATCACCTTTACCTTGTTTAAAGTTGGCTAATTGGTCTCCTGCTCTTCTTCTGGATTGGTCTCTAGTACCTCTACCATTCCATGCATATTTTTTTCTTCCTCTAATGCTATTGTACTCTCTATTTTCTATTTCAGCTTTTGCTGCGTACTCCCATTCTGCTTCCGTAGGTAATCTAAATCTTTGCGTTAACAATCCATCAGATGTTTTAACATGTCTACCTGTAAAACCTTGAGAAGCTTTTTTAGATTGTTTACTTCTTTTAGATCTTTTTGCACCATCATCAGGATTAGGATCATCTTCATCAATATCAGCTACTACTTCTGCATTTCTATCTTTCTTAGTTTTTTTCTTTGTTCGTTGAGAATAATCCGGCAATCCTCTATTATAAATACTTTCATCACCGTCATATAATAAGGCAGGGTTTGCAAGATACGTACCAGTATCAAATCTGTTTTTACCTTCAACTTTAACAGAGTCCATGTCGAACAAAGGATTTAAAACACCTTTATCCATCAATATTTTTTCATTAACTCTATCTGTTCTCCATTTACAGTATTCTGTAGCTTGTCTCCAGGTAACACCAACAACAGGGTAATCACTGTAAGAAGGATGGCGTAAATAACTTTCTGCCAATAATTCATTAAATCCTAATGCATCTCTCCAAACTAAAGTATCTGGTAAAGCGCCTTGATATATTTTTCTATAATTATCGTCACTCGGAGGATATACTTTTTCTAAATATTGCAAATAGAATAAATATTCTAAATTAGTCACCTCGGCTTCATCCATATAAAATGAACGCACTTGTTGTTTCGTTGGTGTAGTATTCCAATCGAACATCACGTCATCTTGTACACTACCCATGGTAAATGTACCTCCTTCAATGAGTACCATACCTGGTGGTACTTTTTGACCTTGATAATTAGTATTAGCTGTAAATCCACCATATGTAGGATCATTAAATTTCCAACCGGTTAGTTCTGAGTGTGTTCTAGAATTCTTATTACAACTAACTAATGTAGCTGCTACTAGTAACACTAATAAAATTTTATTTCCAATATACCTTTTCATATTTACACTTCTATTAATTAAATTTAGGGTTGTAAGGATTTAAAAAACAATATATTTTTAGACATAAATTGCCTTTCAATGCTTGTATAACGATTGTTTTTTTTCTTTATTATATCTAACCTTGCAAAATATTAAAATAACTATGTGTAACTTGCGTTTAGTTTTATGATGTATAAGAAATACGCTTCATTACTAATAATTTTAGTTATCAATACTTTTATTTTTGGTCAAAAAATAGAAGAAAACAACTTATCCCGAAATAACTTCAAATCGAGCGTTAAGAATTCTGCATTAGCAGAAGGTACATGGTTTAAATTTGCAATAGATACTACAGGGGTTTTTAAATTAGATCGCCAATTTTTACAAAGTTTAGGCATCAACACTACTGAATTAAATCCTAAAAACATAAGAATATTTGGTAATGGCGGTCAATTATTGCCGATGTTGAATGGTGATTTCCGTCATGATGGGCTACAAGAAAATGCCATATATATTAATGGTGAGGAAGATAATTCGTTTGATGCTAATGATTATATACTATTTTATGGAAAAGGACCTCATCATTGGAATGTTGATCCTTCTCAAGCAGATCTATCCAGACATGTGACAAATATTTATGAAGACAATGCCTATTATTTCATCACAACCGATAACGGTGCCGGAAAAAGGATCACCTTTGAAATAGAGAACTCATTACCTGCCGATCAACAGATAACCACGTTCAACGATTATGTATATTTCGAAGAAGAAAAGACTAATCTTTTCGCTAATGGACAACAATGGTTTGGAAAGGATCTTTCTTTTGAAAATACAACTCGGGTTAATTTCAACTTTAAAAACCTTGATACTTCAAAAGATATCTACCTACGCGTAAGAGGCGTAATCGTTTCTTCAACGCCTTCCCAAATGGAAGTTAAAGTAAATGGCCAAAACCTTACCACCATTAACTTCCCTGCTTTACCCTCATCACCAAATAGTTTAACACTTGCAATACCCAGGGAAGCTATTAAAAACATAAATGTAAATACCGATCAGATACAAGTAGAGGTTACCTATAATAATAATGGTAACCCTTCTGCCAAGGCATATTTGGATTATGTTGAATTAATTGGTGAAAAAAACCTCATAGCCGAGAATAAACAATTTTCATTTAGAAGCTTTATAGCTGCAACAGAATTAGGGTCTACTATTTTAGAGTATAATATTCAAAATAGTGCAAATATTTCGCAGCTTTGGAACGTGACCGATCATATCAATCCAAAAATTATTGCAAATCAATCAAATGGAAGTAATTTTACTTTTAAAATAAATGGAGGATCATTAAAGGAATATATTATATTAAATGATAACGATTATTTTACACCAACAACTTTATCAAATAGCAAAGTAGACAATCAAAACCTTCATAGTCTTCGAGATATCGATTATGTAATCATTACACAGGATTATTTATTTAGCGAGGCCGAACGTATAGCGATTCACCATAGGGCTAATTCTGGACTAAATGTTAGGGTTGTAGATCTAGATGAAATTTATAATGAATTTGCTTCAGGTTCGCGCGATCTAACGGCGATAAGAGATTTTGTAAGGCACTTATACCAAAATGCCTCATCGAACGAAACCAGAATTAAATATGTTTGCCTGTTTGGAGATTCATCCTATGATTTTAAAGATCGAATAAATAACAATAATAATATAGTTCCTGCCTTTCAATCTTATGAAAGCTTTGATTTGGCGCGATCTTATGTAACTGATGATTATTATGGAATGATGGATGACAACGAAGGGGATTTGGATACAGATGATGATCAGGACGTTGCCACAGGAAGATTTCTAGTAACAACCATCGCCGAAGCTAAAGCTACTGTAGATAAAACTTTAAATTATTATGCTACAAGCTCATTCGGTGATTGGCGAAATAAAATTACGGTTATTGCGGATGACCCTGATTCTGCCAGCGAATTTGTTCTGGAACAGACCGTAGAACGCCTGGCGGATACCATCAAAGACAGAAGGCCAATATTTAACTTAACGAAAATATATGCCGATGCTTATGTTCAGGAGACATCCGCTGGAGGTGAGCGTTATCCGGATGTAAATGAGGCCATTAATAATGCGGTAGAAACCGGCACCTTGGTGTTAGATTATTTTGGCCATGGTGGTGAAGATGGATGGGCCGGGGAACGAATTTTAGAAGTACCACAAATTCAAAAGTGGAATAATCTTAATACCCTACCATTGATGATCACAGTCACTTGTGAGTTCTCTCGATTTGATAATCCGTTGAGAACACCCGCTGGTGAATTTGTTTTTTTAAGTCCAACCGGCGGAACTACCAGTATGATCACTACAACAAGGGAAATTTTTATAAGTGTTGGACAACGATTCAATGAAATACTGATTAAAAAATTATTCGGATTTAATGGCGAAGATTATACCATTGCAGAAGCCTTAATGCAAATGAAAAAAGATCCTGCAGCCCCTAATACAAGCCAGCGATTATTTGTTTTTTATTTGGGTGATCCTGCCATGAAATTAGCCCAACCAAAACCAAATATAAAAATTACTAAAATGAATGGTGTTGATATTAGTCAATCCATTGATACTTTAAAGGCCTTATCTAAAGTTACCCTGGAAGGAAGTATAACAGATGAAATGGAAAATGTTATTTCTGATTTCAACGGAACGCTTTCAACTACTGTATTCGATAAATCGGTTGACAGAATTACCTTAGACAATAATAATTTTGGCAACAAATTGACTTTTGATGCTACAGACAGTAAAATATTCAGGGGGCGTGCCTCCGTAAAGAATGGGCTTTTTAATTTTAGTTTTATAGTGCCAAAAGATATCCGAATTGCTTATGGCAAATCGAAAGTGAGCTTGTATGCTGATAATCTATCGATTGATAAAGGTGGTGTAAATCAAGATATAGTTATTGGAGGTATCGACGAAAATGCACCAGAGGATAACATTGGCCCTACCATTAAATTATTTATGGATGACGAATCTTTTATAGATGGAGGAAATACAAGTGAATCGCCTCATTTCATTGCGATATTAGAAGATGAATCTGGAATTAACACTTCGATAACAGCCGTTGATCATGATATTGTGGCAATTTTAGATGGTGATCAGGCCAACCCATTTATATTAAATGACTTTTATCAAACTGAACTTGATGATTTTACTAAGGGTACGGTTAAGTTTCCTTTTAGGAATTTAGAACCCGGAATGCATACCCTTAGTTTTAAATGTTGGGATACCTACAATAATCCGTCAGAAGCTACGTTAAACTTTGTTGTAGTAGATGATAGTGATTTGGTGTTAAGTAATGTGTTAAATTATCCAAATCCATTCATCAATTATACTGAGTTCTGGTTTAATCATAATAAACCAAATGAGCCCCTTGAAGTTCAGGTTCAGATATTTACAGTTTCGGGTAAATTAATTAAAACCATCAATGAAATTGTTCAATCTGAAAATTTATCACGCTCAATTTCATGGAATGGCTTGGATGACTTTGGGAACAAAATTGGAAAAGGTGTTTATATTTATAAATTAAATGTAAAATCTATTATATCAAATACCAAAACTGAAAAATTTGAAAAACTAGTCATCTTACGTTAGGAACCTGAAACAAATAACAAACTAATTCAATTTCGATAATGAAAAAGCTTTTTTTAATCCTTACCATTTTAATTAGTAGTCTAGGTAAAATGCAGGCTCAAGAGGAACCAAATCCGATTACGACTGCAGCACCCTTTTTATTAATAGCCCCAGATGCCAGATCGGGTGGTATGGGAGATATTGGGGTAGCGACATCACCAGATGCCAATTCCCAACATTTTAATCTTGCAAAATATGCCTTTGCAAGTTCAGAATATAGCATAGGTATCAATTACACCCCTTGGTTAAGGAATTTAACCAATGATGTATTTATAAGTAGTTTAACTTTTGCGAACAGAATTGATGAAAAAAGTGCCTGGGCTGCCAGTTTAAAATTCTTTTCTTTAGGTACCATAGATCTAACCGACAGTTCTGGAAATCCAATCGGATCTGAAAATCCAAACGAATTTTCTTTAGACGGGTCTTATTCACTTAAACTCAGTGAATCTTTTTCTATGGGTGTTGGAGTAAGATATATTCGTTCAGACTTTGCGCTTAGAGTTGAGAATTCTGATCTAAAAACTGTGAATACTTTTGCGGTAGATGTGGCAGGTTATTTTCAATCAGAAGAAAAGAATTATGGCGATATAAATGGAAAATGGAGAGGCGGTTTTAATATTTCTAATATCGGACCAAAAGTAAGTCTTACAGACGGTGGAAGAGAAAGTTTTATCCCTACCAATTTAAGGCTTGGAGGGGGATTTGATTTTATCTTAGATGATATGAATTCCATTAGTACGAATTTAGAATTTAATAAATTATTGGTACCGACACCACCTATAAGAGATGAACAAACAGGCGAAATCATTTCTGGTAAAGATGATGACGTAGGTTTTGTAAGTGGAATGTTCCAGTCTTTTGGAGATGCCCCAAATGGGTTTAGTGAAGAATTAAAAGAATTTACCTGGGCATTTGGTGCAGAATATACGTATGACCAAACGCTTGCATTACGGGCTGGTTATTTCAATGAAAGTGATCTTAAAGGTGCTCGAAAATATTTTACCTTAGGTGCCGGCTTTAGATTTAGAAGTGCGAAATTGGATATGTCCTATCTTATCAATTCTGCGGATGTAAATAATCCATTAGAAAATACCTTACGATTTTCATTATCATTTGACTTTGGAGACGTATTTGAAGATTTTTAAAATTTAACAAATCAACACATAAGAAACAATCATTTTAGTACTTTAGCTAAAATGATTGTTTATTTTACAACGGATCTAAATCTCTGATCGAAATAAGATCGTAATACAAATGAAAAAACTGCAACTAACAACTGAGTATACATTATTTGATAAAATAGGAGAACTCAGTCCTGAGGATCAGGAGTTAATGAAATCAGCGATCCAAACAAGGAAAACAGCTTATTCCCCTTATTCCAGCTTCAGTGTAGGAACTGCTATTCTTCTTGATAACGGTAGCGTCGTAATAGGCAGTAATCAAGAAAATGCCGCTTATCCTTCGGGGTTATGTGCTGAAAGAGTGGCCATATTTAGCGCCAACGCTCAATATCCTAAAAATAAGATTTTAAAATTGGCCATTTCTGCGAGTTCATCGCGTAAAAGAGTATCAGAGCCAGTTGCTCCTTGTGGGGCATGCAGGCAAAGTATTTCAGAATACGAAGTAAAACAAAATTCGCCTATAGAAATTCTTTTTATGGGTGAAACGGGATCTGTTATTAAGGTAAGTTCTCTAAAAGACCTATTGCCTTTAAGTTTTGATAGAAGTTATTTATAATTCATGCCAGATTTTAAAGAGGATATCAAAAACAGAAGAGACCTGTATAAATTTGTGTCAAAATTTTATGATAAACTTTTGACAGATATTGAGCTAAAGCCTTTTTTTGAACATTTAATTCAACAAGACCATATAGAGCAACATTTAGAAATAATTACAGATTTCTGGAACAGTATGTTGTTCAATACTTTAGATTATCAAAGAAATGCCATGCAACCTCATCTCGAACTAAACAAGACTATACATTTTAAAAAACATCATTTTAAAACTTGGTTAAAACATTTTAATGCCACTATGGATGAAAATTTTAAAGGAGAAAAAGCAGAAATGGCTAAGACCAGGGCCTTATCTATTGCCACCGTCATGGAAATTAAAATGATAAATTCGTAAAAATCTGTACAAAATATATTCAATTAAGTATAAAAAAAATGGGATTGGCTGAAGTATAAATACCCGAATACTATTTATCTATAAAAAATATTTTACCTTCGCATTATAATCATTAGATGTAACAACAATGAATGCAGTTATTACCGGGACGGGTAGTTATATTCCCAAAATAATTAAAAAAAATGTCGATTTCATCAAAGAACGTTTTTATAATGATAAAAACGAACCATTTGAGCCTTCTAATGATGTTATCATCGAAAAATTCAAAGCAATTACCGGAATAGAAGAAAGACGCTATGTAAATGATGAAATGGATTCTTCAACTATCGCCACAATGGCTGCAGAAAAAGCCATTAAAGACGCTAATATTAATAAAGAGGATTTAGATTATATCATACTTGCACAAAATTTTGGTGATATCAAAAAAGGTACCATTCAAACTGATATTTTGCCAAGCCTGGCCTCTAGGGTTAAACATAATTTAAGGATTAAAAATCCTAATTGTGTTGCTTATGATATAATTTTTGGATGCCCGGGTTGGATTCAAGGCTTAATACAGGCAGATATATTTATTAAGGCCGGCGTTGCAAAAAAATGTTTGGTTATTGGAACTGAAACTTTGTCAAGAGTATTGGATATGCATGATAGGGATTCCATGATCTATTCTGACGGAGCCGGAGCTTGTATTATTGAAGCGAAAGAAAAGGGTGATGCTGGCATATTGAGTTATGCCTCTCAAACACATACCTATGATGAAGCTCATTATTTATTCATGGGTAAATCTTTTAAACCCGATACAGACCCCAATGTTAGATATATTAAAATGCACGGTCGTAAGATCTATGAATATGCTTTGAATAATGTGCCGGCTGCAATGAAAACCGCTTTAGATAAAAGTGGCGTTCATATAAAGGACGTTAAAAAGGTTTTTATTCATCAGGCAAACGAAAAAATGGATGAGCAAATTATTAAAAGGTTTTTCCGTCTCTACAAAACAGAGATTCCCGAAGATTTTATGCCAATGAGCATACATAAATTAGGAAATAGTTCTGTAGCAACCGTACCAACTTTACTCGATCTTGTTATAAAAGGCGAATTAGAAAATCATACTTTACATGAAGGAGATGTAATTATTTTTGCTTCGGTTGGCGCCGGAATGAATATAAATGCAGTTATATATAAATATTAACTTTTTTAAATAATAAACTTTTTCGACTGTCGTTATAAATGTATCTAAAGCCTTTAAATAATGACAGCAAAAATACTATTATCGCTTCTCCTTTTTGTTTTTCTTATTGCAATTCAAGCTTTTAATACACAACGCGAAAAACGTAAAATCTCCGATAAAAAAAGACTTAGAGGAGATTAATAGTTTCAACCAATAAGTAAATTTTTATTATTATTCGATCGCCTTTGTAATAACTTTACCAGTATTGGCGTTTGGAAAACTTATATTTAGCAACGCCGCAATTGTTGGGGCAATATCAACAATTTTAGTCTCTTCAGAAGTGCTACCCTTATTTATACCTTTACCATAAAACAACAGTGGCACATGGGTATCATAATTTTGTCCTGAGCCATGTGTTGAACCCGTCTTCGAATAAGAAATTACCGCCGGATCAAATACCATAATAATATCACCAGATCTTTTTTGATTATAACCATTTTGAATTAATTCTTCTATTCCCCCAATATAGGATCCATTCACCATTGACTTTGCTGTATACGCTTTATCAATGAATTCATATTTAATTAATTCGTCTACTATTGTTTCCTGAACATCCTCAAGATCTAATTTCAAAGATGCTATTTTTTCCCGATTCAAAAATATCTGATTATTGCTAACATTTACAACGAGATCAGAAGTACCGTATTTCTCATTCATAAAAGAGAGAAATGTACTATTCATCGCTGTGGCATCAAGATAACCGCCGGCTATTTTTACAGATTGCAAATATGAGGGAACGTGGACAGCTCCATGATCGGATGTTAAAAATAAGGTGTATTCCCCTACTCCTACTTTTTGATCTAAATATCTTAAAAGTTTTTCAAGATCCTCATCCAGTCGAATATAGGTATCTTCTACTTCTTTTGAATTTACTCCAAAATTATGGCCAATATAATCGGTGCTTGAATAACTGACGGTTAAAATATCTGTAATATTATCTTGTCCTAATTCCTCACCTTGAATTGCAGCTATGGCAAAGTCGGTAGTTAGGCTATTGCCGTAAGGCGTAGATTTCAAAATATCATATCCACCATTACTTACATTTAAGGATACTAAATCATAAGGAAAAGTTGCAGTTTCTTTACCATAAAATCCACCTTCGAATTCATTAAGATCATCGCCACTTTCTGTATAGGTGTTTATGTCATATCTCGTATCCCATACTTTCAAATATGATTTTGCCTGATCTGACTTGTTAAAGGATTTTACCCATTTGGGTAAGTCATTCATATAATAAGTACTTGTAATCCAATTACCTTCTGAGGCACCGTGAAACCAATATGCACCATCGGCTGAAAATCCGGAAGGAAAAATTGCTCCTCTGTCTTTTAAACTCACACCTATGGTCTTACCACGCATTTGTGTAAATAGTTTATTCTCATCGGCAAGGGTTGAACTTTTTAATCTCCGTGGCGACATCTGACCCGCTGTGCTCTCCGTTCCAATAGATTGCACTGAATTATCTTCTGCACAATAAACTGCCTTTTTTGTTACCTTATCATACCAGCCGTTAGCAATAATGCCATGGTATTTTGGTGTTGTTCCTGTATAGATAGAAGCATGGCCAGGTCCGGTATAAGTAGGAACATAATTGAATTGATTATTTTTACAATTATAACCATCACGCACTAACCTTTTAAAGCCACCATCTCCGAACTTATCGTAAAACCTTGTTAAGTAATCATACCGCATCTGGTCGACAACAATGCCGACTACTAATTTTGGTCGTTGATCGTTTGATAAGGATTTACCACCTTTATCTTGTTTATTCTGTACTGATTGCGCAAAACCAGAAGCTATAAAGATCCACGTTACACAAAAAATTATTATTTTTTTCATTAAAATATATTTGGAAACTAAGTTCAAAAATAAAGCTTTTTTACATTTAATATTATATTTTTGAGTCCTGATATCCAGATATAACTAAATTTTAAGATAAAACAGTTCAATTAACCCTGTGATTAATTATTTTAAACATATTGGAAAGTATTTTTTAATGCTGCAACAAGTATTTAAAAGTCCACAAAAAAGATCGGTTTTTAGGGAATTGATCTTTAAGGAAATTGAAGATCTCGGGATAAGCTCGATTGGTATTGTTGCTTTTATTTCTTTTTTTGTAGGTGGGGTGGTTGTTATTCAAACTGCCTTAAATTTAGAAAGCCCACTAACACCGAAATATTTAATAGGATATGCGTCAAGAGAATCATTAATACTAGAATTCTCACCCACCTTGATTTCCATTATTCTGGCAGGTAAGGTTGGTTCTTATATCACATCAAGCATTGGTACTATGAGAGTCACAGAACAGATTGATGCACTGGAAGTAATGGGTATAAATTCTTTAAATCACTTGGTATTACCGAAAATAATTGCCAATGTATTCTTTTATCCTTTTGTGATCATCATAAGTATTACTTTAGGCATCTTAGGCGGCTGGACTGCGGGGATAATTACAGATCTTGTTACAAGTAATGACTATTTAATTGGTATTAGAAGTGATTTTGAGCCATTTCATGTTACTTATTCACTTATAAAAACTGCTGTTTTTGCCTTTGTGATCGCAACGATACCGGCATATCATGGGTTTTATGTTAAAGGTGGTGCCATAGAAGTTGGTAAAGCGAGTACCAGATCAGTTGTATGGACAAGTATTGTTATTATTGTTTTAAATTATTTTCTAACTCAAATGTTATTAGGTAAATGATCGAAATAACAAATATATACAAGGAATTCGACGATACGCCGGTCTTAAAAGGTATCAGTGCAACTTTTGAGAATGGAAAAACCAGTTTGGTAATAGGTCAAAGTGGATCGGGTAAAACAGTCTTGTTGAAATGTATGTTAGGCTTGTTAAGTCCTGAAAAAGGAGATATTTGTTATGACGGACGGCATTACGACGATATGACCGGCGATGAGAAACGAGATCTGCGAAAAGAAATTGGTATGGTCTTTCAAGGAGGAGCATTGTTTGATTCTTCGACAGTTGAAGAAAACGTTATGTTTCCGCTAAAAATGTTTACCCATCAGCCTTATAACGAAATGTTAGAACGTGTAAATTTTGTATTACAAAGGGTAAACTTAGAAAATGTCAATAATAAATACCCTGATGAGCTTTCTGGGGGTATGCAGAAAAGGGTAGCTATTGCAAGAGCAATCGTAATGAACCCGAAATATTTATTCTGTGATGAACCAAATTCAGGATTAGATCCAAATACAGCCATTATAATAGATAATCTCATTCAAGAAATAACCCAAGAATATAATATTACAACGATCATAAACTCACATGATATGAATTCTGTAATGGAAATTGGAGAAAAGATTATTTTTCTTAAAAATGGTGTTAAAGAATGGGAAGGAACAAGTTATGATATTTTCAGAACCGATAATAAGGCAATTACTGATTTTGTTTATTCTTCTAATTTATTTAAAAAAGTGCGCGAAGCGCAACTAAAAGAAAATAAATAATTTGAATATAATTACTTTTCTCTAACTATTTTTAAAGTATCTAATTTTAACCTGGTTCTTAACCATAAGTTCAATTTCAACTCTTGTTGCCGAATTGCCATTGTATCGACCCCTTCTTTCCATTGTATACTAAAAACAGGAATTGAGTCAATTTTAGTGAAATCGGTTTCAATGCGGTTATAATAGCTCATTTTTACCATGTCTTCATAAATAATTCTCGCTTCTTCACTAATATTTTTAAAAGGTACCCGGTCTTTGTAAAATTTAGCCAATTCATTTTCAAGCAATCGTATTTGGTCTTCTTTAGCCTTAATACTTTCATCACGTCTGTTGATTATTTCTAATTTTTGAGAATACAATTCTTGTAAACTTTCAACCTGCTTGCGCATCTCAGCATCATTCTCTTGATAGACCTCTAGTTTTACGTCTATTAAGCCCAATTCTATTAATCTATCTTCCCAGCTCTTTTTTTCACTTTCCGAAACCAGCGAACCAATAATAGGTAATGTGATAGTTTTATCATTATAGCTTATATTTTTTTCATCATCTCCAAGAATCGTGACACCTTGTTCTTTTAACTCGACAATAAAATTATGGGCAGTTTGTTTAAATTGCTTCTCTATAAACAACAAATAAAATTGATAAACACTCACTACTAATATAAAAAGAGCGACAAAGGATGCGAATCGAGCTATCCGTTTGCGCTTCATAGAATTAATATATTTTACCATTGGGAACTTTAGATATTTTATTATCATAAAAGTTGCCAGGGCTATAAAAATAGTATTGATCGTAAATAAGAACATTGCACCTAAAAAGTAAGGTAGATTAAAAGTAGCTAAGCCATAACCCGCGGTACATAAGGGAGGCATTAGGGCCGTAGCTATGGCGACACCCGCCACCGTATTAGTCTGCGCTGAAGGACGGCTTATTGCAACTATTAAAGCCAACCCACCTGCCAAGGCAATAAATACATCGCGAACATCAGGTCTTGTTCTGGATAGAATCTCTGTCGTTGCTTCTTGAAATATGGGTATACTAAAAAAAAGAAAAGAAGTTATTAGGCTTAAACCAACCATAACACCCAAATTGATCATAGATCGTCTCAAGGTATCGATATCATTAATTCCAATTGACAAGCCAACACCTAAAATGGGTCCCATTAAGGGGGATATTAACATGGCGCCAATAACTACTGCCGTCGAATTAGCGTTAAGGCCAATGGAACATATGGTGATAGAGAATACCAAAATCCAAGCGGTATGCCCTTTCATAGATATGGTACTTTTAATATCCTTTAAAGTACCTTCCTTATTGGTATCTCCTTTAATATTCAAAAGTTCTACTAAGAACCCCTTTACACCTCCTAAGAGACCCCTTACTTCCTTTTTAACTTCCTCTTTTTTTACATTAAGTTCGTTTTCTGTTTTATTATTTTCTTCCATGAGAATAAGACTTCAAATCAAAATTTACTTTATGTTAGATCACCACCAAATTTATTTTTAACAGCTGCCACAATGCTCTTAATCTCTTGTTCATTCTTTTTTGGACAGATTAGTAAGACATTTTCCTTTTCAACTACTATAAAATCATCTAAACCTTGTATAACTACATGTTTGCCTTTAGTAGTGCTTATTATATTATTTGAGGCATTTCTAAAAATAGTCTTGGCATTTACAACGGCATTTTTATCATTATCTTTTTCCAGTTTATCATATAAGGAATTCCAGGTTCCTAAATCATTCCAACCGAACTCTACAGGGAGGGTGAAAATATTTAAAGCCTTTTGCATGATCCCATAGTCAATAGAAATATTTTCGGCATTTGCATAATTATCCTCAACAAAATCATCCTCGAAATCTGTATTATAAACGTGATCACCATTACAGAATAACGCGTTCATTTCGGGTAAATATTTTTCGAAGGCTGCAATAATACTTCGTATGCTCCATATAAATATTCCTGCATTCCAAACGTAATTTCCGCTTTTTAAAAATTCAGTGGCCGTTTCTAAATCAGGTTTTTCCGTAAATTTTTCAACCCTTTTAAATTCAGATTCATTTTCTTCATATTTAATATATCCATATCCCGTATTAGGATTTGATGGTTGGATTCCCAAGGTCATCAGAATATCCTTCTTGCCACATTCTTCAAACGATTTTTTTATACTATTGATAAATTCAGTTTCATTTTCTATCCAGTGATCCGATGGAGCGACAATCATCACAGCATTTGGGTCCTTTTGTTTAATTTTGCGCGCCGCATATAATATACAGGGTGCTGTATTTCTCATTGCAGGTTCTAATAATAACTGTTGTTCATTTAAGCCCTTGAGTTGGTCCAGTACCAAAGATTTATAATTTTTATTAGTAGCGATTAATATGTTTTCTTCTGGAATAAGTTTTGACAATCTTTTAAAAGTTCTTTGCAATAGAGACTCTCCTTTACCCAACATGTCATGAAACTGCTTTGGATATGTTTTAGTACTCACAGGCCAAAAGCGTGACCCTACTCCCCCTGCCATAATAACGGCATAATAATTATTCTGCATAATATCTTTCTATTAATTTTATTTCTGCATTCTGATGGAACAGATATCGTCTTTTGGTTTTTATTTCGACACATTCATAGCGAGTACGCTTTTTTTCTCCTCTCTCAAAGATACGCTTATTGTGAATAAATTTACTATTTATCGGTATTTCAAAAATATAATTCATACCGTTTTTCTCGTCAAATTGCTTCAAGGCTAAGGATAACTTAATATCAGCATCTGTGCTCGCTTTGGGGTTCTTTAAATAATTGGCTAAAATTGGCAAAACGTCTATCGGATATATATCCGGATTCACAAATGGTAACATTAAATGTTGAAATGACTGCTTCCATTGTTTCCCATGGGGTTTTACACGGCCATACTCTTTATGTGTAACCAGATGGGCTATTTCATGAATAAGGGTCAATAAAAAACGAAAATGATTGAGATCATTATTTATGGTAATCTGGTATTGACCAGACTTTAGTTTTCTAAAATCTCCGTGTTTGGTCTTCCTATTATTAACAATCTTAAGCTTACAGGGGTGCTCATTCAGCAAACTCACAACCAAATTAACGGCCGATAAGGGAATATATTTTTTTAATGATTCTTTCATAAATATCTTTAAGGCGTTGAAGCAGAGACTTGTAACACCTTACCATTGTAATATTTATTTCCGGTTAAAGAAAATTCATAAATATATTGAGCCATTTCTAAAGCCGTTACGGGAGCTTTATAACCTGGGAAAGCCTCCGCCAACATTTCTGTTTGAACTGCCCCTAATGCCAGCGCATTAAACGCGATATTTTTTTCCTTATACTCTTCTGCCAATAGTTCTATTAAGGTAATAACGGCTCCTTTAGACGAACTATAGGCCGCAAGTCCGGCGAATTTCATACTCCCTTGTATTCCACCCATGCTGCTTATAGCGATTACATGACTCCCAGGTTTAAGAAAAGGCAATACCGCCTTAGTTAAAGCGGCAACAGCAAACACATTTACCTTGTAAACTTCTAGAAAATCTTGGGTATTGGTTTTATCGAATGGTTTAAGAATCAATTTACCGGCATTATGGATCAATATATCAACTGTGCCCCAGCTAGCTTTTATGAAATCAGCTATTTTATGATTTTCAGACTCATTAGAAATATCTAGTTTCAGAATATTTAAATTTTTATTATTTGGTAATAATTCTGCCAGCGTACTTATGTTGCGTGATATGCCTAATACCTGGTGCCCTTGGTTTAAAAATAATTTTACCAATTCAAATCCGATACCTCTGCTAACACCTGTTATTATAATTTTTTTACTGCTCATACTGCGATAAATTCGATCGTTCCAGAAATCTAATGTTTTTTTTGATACTTTTAAAGCTTCAAAATTAAAATTATTAATGAATACATATACTAAAATGAAGATTATTCTTACCCTTATCGCACTGTTTTATTCAATATTATTTTCAGCCCAAAGCACTTATTTACATTGTGGGAAACTAGTTGATACGAAAAACGGAAAGGTTCTGAACGAAATGACCATCATAGTTAAAGACCATAAAATTGTTGATGTGTTAAAAGGATATATAAATCCATCTGCCAAAAATGATCAAGCCATCAATTTGAAATCAAAGACCGTAATGCCAGGACTAATTGATATGCATGTACATATAGAGCATCAATTAAATCCACAAAGATATCTCGAAAGTTTTACGTTAAACGAAGCTGATGTTGCCTATAACGCTCAAAAATATGCTAAAAACACTTTATTGGCCGGTTTCACCACAGTGAGAGATTTAGGAGGCACTGGAGTAAATGTTTCTTTACGTAATGCTATAGATCAGGGAAAAGTTGATGGTCCAAGAATTATTACTGTAGAAAAATCTTTGGCAACTACTGGTGGTCATGCCGACCCAACAAATGGCAGAAAAAGTGATCTTATTGGTGATCCAGGACCAAAGGAAGGTGTTGTTAATAGTGTTGACGATGCAAAAAAAGCAGTAAGGCAACGCTATAAAAATGGTGCAGATTGGATTAAAATTACGGCAACCGGAGGTGTTTTAAGTGTTGCTAAAAGTGGACAGAACCCTCAATTTACGACCGAAGAAATTAAGGCTATAACCCAAACTGCTAAAGATTACGGTATGCAGGTGGCTGCACATGCTCATGGTGATGAAGGTATGCAAAGGGCTATTATTGGCGGTGTTAAAACCATAGAACACGGTACTTTAATGAGTGAAGAAACGATGGAGCTTATGAAAAAATATGATGTCTACTATGTGCCTACAATAACCGCAGGTAAATCTGTAGAAGCTAAAGCTAAGATTCCGGGATTTTTTCCTGAAATTATTGTTCCAAAAGCATTAGCCATAGGTCCTAAAATTCAGGAAACTTTTGGGAAGGCGTATAAAAAAGGTGTTAAAATTGCTTTCGGTACTGATGCCGGCGTCTTTGACCATGGTGAAAACGGTAAGGAATTTGCCTTCATGGTAGAAGGTGGTATGCCGGCATTGGAAACAATTCAATCGGCCACCATAACCAATGCCAAATTATTAGGGAAGGAAAAGGAAATAGGAATACTAGAAGCAGGTATGTTTGCCGATATTATTGCTACGGATGATGATCCTACGGTGAATATCGACACCATGGAAAAAGTAAGTTTTGTAATGAAAAATGGGGTTGTTTACAGGCTATAATACATTAATTTTCTTCTTCAAAAATAATGTGCTGGTATGCTCCTATATCTGGAGAAATTGTTCGATTAATATTCAATAGATCAAATGGCACCATCGATGCCCCATTTATATCTGCACTATTGATAGCTTCCGAA
>CBDUPN010000023.1:0-24074 GCA_965369125.1 uncultured Aureibaculum sp.
CCGATTTGACATAGATCGCTACAACAAATTCAGCACCTGCTGGAATACTGGCTGTTATAGGTGTTGTATGTAACTGTAAACTTTGATTCGTAACCATTTCGGTAACTTGATTTACCAAGATCAGATCATCATCAGGAAAATCATCCGAAGTTGTATAAACGCTTACCCTAATAGGATAACCTCCAGCCGGAGCTCCAGACAATACTTCTATACCATATTGCACTGAAGTAATATCATAACTGCCAGTGATACCGAAATCGGTTAATTTAAAACTGCGATAGAATGTGTTATCGCTAACAATGTCAAATTGCTGCTCACATGCGACAGAATTTAAATCTGTGATATTCTGTGAAACAGAATGAGTTAAGGTTTGAGAAATAATTATTTGTGTAAAAAACAAAATAATTAGGGGAGTAATTTTTTTCATAAGCAATATTTTCTTTCTTTTTCAACTAGTTTGCAAATTTAAGCATAATAATTTAATGTTGGCAAAAGTATTTACTAACACCTTTGTTAAATTTTCCTCTGGAATCCATTCAACTTTTGTAATACCCTCTTCTATTTGAGGTGTAAGCTCATCGTTAAACTCAGAAAACATCAAATACCAATGCGTTTTCTTAAAAATATATTCCTCATCAATCGAATATATATGATAAGTCTTTTCTAAAAAACGATCAATTTTTAAACCAGTTATGCCGCACTCTTCTTGAACTTCCCTTAATGCCGCCATTTTAGTTTCTTCATTTTTTTCGATTTTCCCTTTTGGAAGATCCCAAACACCATTTCTGTAAATGAACAAAATTTCTCGATTTGAATTCATAACCATCCCGCCGGCTGCTTCAATTATTTTAAATTTATTCTTAAAACTCTTCCACAGATATGCTAAATCATGATGGTAGAGATAAAGATTTTTTAGTAAATTATTTTCAAGCTTTTTTATATTTAAAAAAATGTCGACATGTTTGTACAACATAAAATTTTCTTTGGTTTTATGATCTAAATTATTGGTTAAATAAACGGGATTGTTGTTTATAAATATTGTATACATTTTCTCGAAAAAATAAAAATAAATTTATGTAGATTTACAGCCATGATCTTCGACAAAAATACTGCAAAAAAAACTGCCGAACTATTATTGCAAATTAAGGCCATTAAATTAGATTCTAAAAATCCTTTTACCTGGGCTTCTGGCTGGAAATCGCCTATTTATTGTGATAACAGGATAACCTTATCATACGTTCAATTGAGAACATATCTGCGTGAGAATATCACAAAAATAATTGAAGAAAAATATGGCAAACCCGATGTAATTGCCGGAGTGGCTACAGGGGCTATTGCTATTGGGGTTTTGGTGGCTCAAGAATTGGGCGTTCCATTTATTTATGTACGGCCAGAGGCCAAGAAACACGGAAGGCAAAATCAAATTGAAGGACACGTTGATAAAGGTCAGAATGTTGTGGTTGTAGAAGACCTGATTAGTACAGGCAAGAGCAGTTTGAATGCCGTTAAAGCCTTACAAGATCTGGATATAAAAGTTAAAGGAATGGTCGCCATTTTTTCTTACGGATTCGAATTCGCCGATCAGAATTTTGAAAAAGCCAATGTTGAACTGACAACCTTAAGCGATTATGAGCACCTGTTACAACAAGCCATTGAGACTAATTATATAGCCCAAAACGAATTAGAAACATTAGAGAACTGGAGAAAGAATCCCAGTAAATGGTCAACATAAAGAATAATAGAGATAATGAATTTAGAGAGTCCTAAAGTAAGTGTACAAAAACCAGCAAGCGAAATTTTTGATTTCTTAACGAAGGTTGAGAATTTTGAAAAAATAATGCCCGAGAATACCGATAAGTTTGAAGCGCAAGACGAATCCTTCTTATTTGCGCTTAAAGGTATGCCCGAAATCAGGTTGAAATTACAGGAAAAAATAGAACATCATAAAATAGTGCTGGGCTCAACAAGCGAAAAATTCCCATTCACTTTAACGGGGAATATTTCTAAAAATAATGATGATTCCAGTGAAGTACAGTTAATTTTTGAGGGTAAATTCAATGCGATGATGGCTATGATGATCAAAGGGCCAATACAAAAATTTATCGATACCTTAACGGCCAATATCGGAAAGCTCTAAGCGAACTTTATCTCCTTTAGGTCAAAATCTTTTAAAGATTCGTTCTCTAGCTCTATCCTTAATTTTCCTTCTGCAGAAATACCCACGATCTTACCTAAAAAAGTATGATCGTTTCCATCTATAAACATAGATGGGATTCCCTTTTTATAAAGTATTTCCTCATATAGATATTTAATATCACTAAACTTCTGTTTTTGGATCAATAACATTTGATATTGCATTTCTAACAATATCTTATCCAAAAGCTCGTCTTTGTTAATAGACCTTTTTAATAATTTCTTTAAGGAGGTAGCTAATGTAAGTTCCGAGGGAAAATCTTGCTGGTTCACATTTAAACCAATACCAACAATTGCGAAATCTATAGCGCTATTTTTTATGATACATTCTATGAGAATTCCACCCAATTTCTGATTAGCTGACAAAATGTCGTTAGGCCATTTTACCGTTAATTTTTCGGGAATATAATATTTCAATACGTTATATAAAGCTATAGAAATGGCATAGTTAAGATAAAATTGTTTTTCGACGTTCAATTTTTTAAACCGTATTAAAACACTGAATGTTAGATTTTTACCTTTTTCTGAAGTCCATTCATTATCAAACTGTCCTTTCCCTTGGGTCTGATGATCAGCAATGACAACGGTCCAATTTTCAACATGTTTTTGTTTGACCAAATCCTTTAAATAAGAATTTGTAGAATCTATGGCATCAAGTTTGACTATATTCATATATAAATGCAAATATAACATATCAATAATGATAAAAAGTAATACATTTGCAGAGAAAACTTAAAGGTATTTAATGGCGAAAAAAAAGGTGAGTGCTGATCAGCTAATTACTGAAATTGTAAGAGGGATAGAAAAGGTTAAAGGACTTAAAATTAATATTTTAGACCTAAGAGAAATTGAAAATACAGTTTGCGATTACTTTATAATTTGTGAGGGAAATTCTAATACCCAGGTGAATGCAATTTCCGGATCAATTCAAAAAACCGTTAGTAAAGCAATAAAAGATAAGCCTTGGCATGTCGAAGGAGAAGCTAATGCTGAATGGATATTATTGGATTATATAAATGTTGTTGTTCATGTTTTTCAAAAACAAATACGTGAATATTACGACATTGAAAGTTTATGGGGAGACGCCAAAATAACAACCATTGAGGCGGCTTACTAATTTTAAAATAAAAAAATATAAATGAGTCAGGATAAAAAAAATAATAAACCTTCAAAAGATTTTAAATTCAAATTCAATTTTTATTGGGTTTATGGCATTTTATTCGCGTTAATTCTCGGTTATCAATTTTTTAATAGCTCAGACTTAACAACAAGTAAATTGTCTGATAACGAGTTTAAACAAATCTTACAGGAAAACGATATAGAGAAAATTGTTATTGTAAATAAAGAATTTGCACAGGTCTTTATAAAAGAACAAGTTCTTCAAAAGCCTAAGCATAATGAGAAAACGAAAAGTCCGTTTTTTAATCCGGAAGCTCCGCTTTACATATACAATTTCGGCGATCTGCAGAATTTTGAAAATGAATTAAATTCTGAAAAATTAAAATATGAATTAGATTTCGACCGCGACAATGCTACCGAAACTAATATTTGGGACGGAATTTTTATGTGGCTTCCGTTTATATTTATTATTGCCATTTGGATATTTATCATGAGACGCATGTCTGGTGCAGGTGGTGGCGGTGGTGCCGGTGGACAGATATTTAATATTGGTAAATCAAAAGCCAAACTTTTTGATCAAGATCAAAAAGTGCAAACTTCTTTTAAGGATGTAGCCGGATTAGAAGGTGCCAAGGAGGAAGTACAAGAGATCGTAGATTTTCTTAAAAATCCAGGAAAATATACAAAACTTGGTGGTAAAATTCCAAAAGGTGCCTTGTTGGTAGGCCCTCCGGGGACTGGTAAAACATTATTGGCCAAGGCAGTAGCAGGGGAAGCAAAAGTACCTTTCTTCTCATTATCTGGTTCAGATTTTGTAGAAATGTTCGTTGGTGTTGGAGCTTCTCGGGTAAGAGACTTATTTAAACAAGCTGCTCAAAAATCTCCTTCCATTATTTTTATAGATGAAATAGATGCCATAGGAAGATCAAGAGGTAGAAATAATATTACTGGTGGTAATGATGAACGAGAGAATACCTTGAACCAATTACTTACCGAAATGGATGGTTTTGGGACAGATACCAATGTAATTGTTATCGCGGCTACAAATAGGGCCGACATATTAGATAAAGCATTAATGCGGGCCGGAAGGTTCGACAGGCAGATCTATGTTGATTTGCCAGATATGAATGAAAGACGGGAAATTTTTGAAGTGCATATTCGACCTTTAAAATTGGCTAAAGATGTTGATATCGAGTTTTTATCTAAACAAACTCCTGGTTTCTCGGGAGCAGATATCGCCAACGTTTGTAACGAAGCAGCATTGGTTGCTGCCAGAAAAAATAAAAAAGCGGTTCATCATCAAGATTTTTTAGATGCCGTTGATAGAATTGTAGGTGGTTTAGAAAAGAAAAATAAGATAATAACCCAAAAGGAGAAGAGAACAATAGCCTATCATGAAGCGGGCCATGCAACAGTAAGCTGGATGTTAGAACACGCCGCTCCTCTGGTGAAGGTTACCATTGTACCAAGGGGAATTTCTTTAGGCGCTGCCTGGTATTTGCCTGAAGAAAGGATGATCGTACAAACAGACCAAATGCTCGACGAGATGTGTGCAACTTTGGGAGGCAGGGCCGCCGAGAAGATCATTTTTAATAAAATTTCTACAGGAGCTTTAAGTGATTTGGAAAAAATCACCAAGCAAGCCCGAGCTATGATCACCGTATATGGATTAAATGAAAAATTAGGAAATATTACCTATTATGATTCTTCTGGGCAATCTGATTATAATTTTTCTAAACCTTACAGTGAAGATACGGCTCAATTAATTGATAAGGAGATTTCGACATTGATCGAATCACAATATAAACGTGCGATCGATATACTTAAAAAGCATAAAAAAGAACTTATTGTCTTAGCAGAATTACTACTCGAAAAAGAAGTTATTTTTAGTGATGATCTAGTTAAAATTTTCGGCGAAAGACCGTTCGTTAAAGAGCCTTTGGCTGTTAAAAAAGAAGTTGAAACTAAAGAAAAACCAGTTGTTGCCCCAGAAAAAGATGTGAACAATGAAGGTGAGATTTCAACAGAATTCGCTTAATTTTTGTTAATTGCTTATTTTTGAAAAACCTCATAGTACAATGAATCTTTTCAAAAAATTATTTAGTCAAAAATCGACCTCTAAAGATGAAGAGCAAGAGACCACATTGGTGTCTCCGGATAGCATGTCGTTAGACGACGCCTTTGTTCATAATTTTATTAGTAAAGGAGGTAAATTCTTGTATTGTGCCCATCAGGAAGAAGTCAACCAGAACCTGCTGAATATTCTTAATGAAAACCATTGGGAAAATGTGGTTTGCCTAAATGACGATCTTAAGAAAATACTTACCATCGTTGGTGTTGATCATACGAATATTACAAATAAAGACTATCCTTTTTTTACCTTATGCGAGCATCTGTTAGCAGAGGATGGTAGTATCATGTTTTCGTCTGTTCAGGTTCTTGATCGAAAAATAGTCGACCTGCCAGACCATTTTATTGTTTTTGCAAAGACCAGTCAGTTGGTCAAAAACAAAAGTGAGGGATTAATGGGAATTAGAAAAACCTACCAAAAAAACTTTCCAACCAATATTAGCTCTATTAAAAGTTATGTGCCCGAGAGAGTTGAAGAAGACTTTTTAAACTTCGGAAATAATAATGCAAAAAACCTATATTTGCTATTATTAGAAGATCTATAACATGCGAGAACTCTTTATAAGGGCTTTATCTGGTCTTATTTATGTTGCTGTTGTCATTGGTTCAATTCTATATTCGAAAGAATCATTATACATAGTTTTCTACCTCTTAATGCTACTCTGTTTATATGAGTTTAAAAACCTTATCAAACTTAGTTATAAATGGACTTTCGTTGTAGCCACACTCATCTATTTTAGGTTTTCTAATCTACCGGCCCTAGATTTTAAATATTTTCAGTTCTTTCTTATAATAAGCATATTTATTCCCTTTATTTATCAGGTATTTAAACCTAAAATTAGTTTAACATCAAGCAAACTTGGCCATTATTTATTGGCGCTGGCGTATATCGCTATTCCATTTACATTACTCACACAAATACCATTTATACAAGAGGTCTATCATCCCAAGATCCTTATCGGTTTTTTTATTTTAATATGGATCAATGATTCCTTTGCTTACATCGTTGGTAGTAGTATAGGAAAAACCAAATTATATGAAATAGTGTCTCCAAATAAAACTGTTGAAGGTGCTATTGGAGGATTCGTGGCAGCTATCATCGGAGCATATTTTATTTCACTTTATATTACATCGTTATCATATCTTAATTGGACTATCATTGCAATAATTACCGTAATATTTGGGGTTATGGGAGATCTCATGGAGTCTAAATTTAAAAGAGAAGCAGGGGTAAAAGACAGTAGTAATTTCATTCCGGGGCATGGCGGATATTTAGACAGATTAGACAGCATAATTTTTGCCGCTCCCTTTGTTTATGTATATTTACATTTGATTTATTAAATGCATTTAGAGTAACAAATTAAATATCTAAAAAGAACTTATATTAAATGTTTCACAAGGAAGGATATAAAATAATTTTTGGATCTATGATCATTTTGGTCGTGCTGATATTCGCAACTGATATGTTAATAGATACTGAGTGGTTAAGAAAATTGGTCATGATCGTTTTCTTATTATTTTTTATCTTAATTCTTCAGTTTTTCAGAAATCCAAAAAGAAAAACCATAGAGAATTTGAATCAGATCGTTGCTCCTGTGGATGGTAAAATTGTCGTTATTGAAGAGGTTATTGAAAAAGAAATATTTAAAGATAAAAGAAGGCAGGTATCCATATTTATGTCACCTTTAAATGTACATGTTACGAGATATCCAATAAGCGGAAAAGTTACCTTTAGCAAATACCATCCGGGTAAATACTTAGTAGCCTGGCACCCTAAGTCTTCTGAAGAAAATGAAAGAACTACCGTAGTCGTAGAAAACAAAGTGGTAGGCCCAATTTTATATAGACAAATTGCCGGAGCCGTGGCAAGAAGGATCGTTAATTATGCTGTGAAGAATCAAGATGTTATTCAAGGTACAGATTCCGGTTTTATAAAATTTGGATCGAGGATTGATATTTTTTTACCTTTAGATATGAAGATTAATGTATCGCTTAACGACAAAGCCAAAGGTGGTGAAACTGTAATTGCAGAATACGATGCGAAAACTTGATCAAAGATTCGAAAGAGCTTTTGAAATTGCATCAGCTATGACTCAAAAATTGCCCCCTGATACAATGCTCAAATTCTATGCCTATTATAAGCTCGCTACCAAAGGCCATAATTACACTACTCCATCAGGCGAAAATGGCTTAAGAAATGCATTTAAACTAAATGCCCTGTTCCAATTAGACAAAATTAGCGAAGATGAAGCAAAACTAAAATATATAGAATTAGTCGAAAAAATAACTCAACAAAAAATAAAATAAAATGAAAATCTTAAATCAAATAACGCTCTTCTCGTCCATTATTCTGTTCAGTTTGATGGTTACGGCCTGCAAAAAAAATGAACAGAAAGAAACATCAAAATTTTCAGTTGAACCAAAAACTATTACTGTAAAATGGACAGGTTATAAAACAACTGATAAAGTTGCTGTCAATGGTCAATTCAAGGAAATTGAAATAGCTACGATTAAAGAATCCGAAAGTGCTTTTGACGCTCTTAACGGTGCGGTATTTACTATCCCAATTAGTAGTTTATTCACTGATGAACCAGAAAGGGACTCAAAATTAAAAACATTATTCTTTGGCGTAATGGACAATACCATTTCATTAACCGGTACCTTAAATTTAGATGAAAATGGGACCGGAAATATTGACTTATTAATGAATGGCGTAAATAACAAAATACCAATTACTTATATTGTTAGTGGTCAATTGGTAGAATTAGAAGGCGTTTTGAATTTAGATAACTGGAATGGGCAAGATGCCTTGGCTTCAATAAACAAAGCCTGTTTTGATTTGCATAAAGGGCCAGATGGTATAAGCAAAACATGGAATGAGGTTGCCGTCGCTGCATCCGTTTATTTGAAAAAAAAATAAATCTATCGTAAGCTTTCTAAACTAGACTTTAATGTTTCAATTTTAGCCTTTGCATCGGCCTCTTTTTTTCGTTCACTAGCAACTACATTTTCAGGAGCGTTATTCACAAATCTTTCGTTCGTTAACTTTTTTTGAACGGATTTTAAAAATCCCTGCGTATAATTCAATTCTTCCGTAATTTTTTTAATCTCTTCTTCTAAATTAATAGTACCAGTGATGGGAATAAAATATTCGTTAGATTTTATTCTAAATGTCATGGCACCGTCAATTGCCTCTGTAACATAGTTTACGGCATCGAGATTACCAAGCTTTATAATTATTTCGTCAAAGGTTTTGGCTACTTTTTCATTGTTCAAAACAGAAAACTCAAGTTTTTCTTTAAATGACAAGTTTTTCTCCTTACGAATGTTACGAATTCCAGAAATTACCTCGCTTGCAAAGTCAAACTCCTTTACTATTTGCTTATTAAACTTTTTAGAAGAAGGCATTGTTGAAATAATCAAGGCCTCACTGGGTTTTCGATCGGATATATATTGCCAGATCTCTTCAGTTAAAAAGGGTATAAATGGATGTAATATCTTTAGATTATTTTCAAATATACTAATGATGCTATTAAAAGTTTTCTTGTCTATAGGTTTACCAAACTCAGGTTTTACCATTTCTAAAAACCAGGAACAAAAATCATCCCATACCAATTTGTAGGTTGTCATCAGCGCATCAGATAATCGGTATTTACTGAAGTGATCATCAATTTCGGCCAATGCATGTTGAAATTTAGCTTCATACCATTCAATGGCAATACTTGAAGACACAGGCTGATCAATCGAATTGTCGACTTCCCATCCCTTTACTAATCGAAAAGCATTCCAAATCTTATTTGTAAAGGCCTTGCCCTGCTGACAGTAAGATTCATCAAACATAAGGTCATTGCCTGCAGGCGAACTTAGCAACATTCCCACTCTAACCCCATCGGCTCCATATTTATTTATCAATTCTAAAGGTTCGGGAGAATTACCTAAAGATTTTGACATTTTACGCCTTAACTTATCTCGTACAATACCTGTTAGATATACATTATTAAAAGGTTTCTCATCTCTATATTCATATCCTGCAATGATCATTCTTGCCACCCAGAAAAATAAAATTTCGGGTGCTGTAACCAGATCATTAGTTGGATAATAATATTGAATTTCTTTATTATCAGGCTCTAGTATACCGTTGAAAACACTTATTGGCCATAACCATGATGAGAACCAGGTGTCTAAGGCGTCTTCATCCTGTTTCAAATCTTTTTCTGTTAGCTTTTCGTTATTGGATTTGATTTTGGCCAGTTGTAATGCTTCTTTTTTATTTTCGGCAACTACAAAGTCATCTTTTCCATCTCCAAAGTAATAGGCTGGTATTTGTTGTCCCCACCATAACTGGCGCGAAATATTCCAATCGCGCACATTTTCCATCCAATGTCTATATGTATTTATAAACTTCTCTGGAAATAATTTAATGTCCTTATTTATAACGGCATCTAATGCCGGTTGAGCCAAATTTTTCATTTGCAAGAACCATTGATCGGATAAACGGGGTTCAATGACTGCATTTGTCCGTTCTGAAGTGCCTACCTTATTAACATATTGCTCGGTTTTTAATAAAAAGCCTTTGTCTTTAAGTTCTTTTGAAATTTCAGTTCGTACCACAAAGCGGTCTTTACCTTCATAGTGTAATCCATAAGAATTTAAACTGGCATCATCATTAAAGATATCTATAACCTCTAATTGATGTTTTTCACCCAATGATTTATCATTTTCATCGTGGGCTGGGGTTACTTTAAGACAGCCCGTACCAAATTCAATATCGACATATTCGTCTTCAATAATAGGTACTACTCTATTGCAAATTGGTACTATGGCATTTTTACCTCTTAAATGCTTGAATCTTTTGTCACTTGGATTGATACAAATAGCAGTATCTCCTAAAATAGTTTCAGGGCGTGTCGTAGCAATGGTTACTTTTTCGTCACTATCTTGAATATCATATTGAACATAATATAACAAACCCTGCCGTTCTTCATAGATAACCTCTTCATCAGAAAGTGTGGTTTTAGCTTCCGGATCCCAATTTACCATCCTATATCCTCTATAGATTAGGCCTTTGTTATAAAGGTCTACAAAGACCCTTATAACCGACTCACTCATCTCTTTATCCATGGTAAATTTTGTTCTATCCCAATCGCAAGAACATCCTAATTTCTTTAATTGCTCTAGGATAACACCTCCATATTCATGTGTCCAATCCCAGGCATGCTTTAGAAACGCTTCCCGAGAAAGGGATCGTTTGTCAATTCCTTGTTCTTTTAATTTAGCAACAACCTTGGCTTCAGTAGCTATAGAAGCATGGTCTGTACCGGGCACCCAACAGGCATTTTTACCCTGTAACCGTGCTCTGCGAATTAAAATATCCTGAATCGTATTGTTCAACATATGCCCCATATGTAGTACACCTGTAACATTTGGTGGAGGAATTACGATGGTGTATGGTTCTCTTTCATCTGGGATAGAATGAAAATACTTATGCTTCATCCAGTATTCATACCATTTTCCTTCTATTTTTGTTGCATCATATTTCGATGGGATATTCATATATTGCTTTCGGTTTTAAACAATTTGCAAAGTTACAATTATAAGCAATATGCTAAAATATTACTCGTTATAATTTCAAAGTAAAATTATTATCTTTACACCGTTAAACAATTAAATATAAAATGAAAAAAATAGCTTTATTACTATTTGTAGGAATTTTTGGGTTATCTATAAATGCCCAGGATCAATTAGCAACTACAAAAATTGACGAAAATGCACCCATATTTAAATTTGAAAATGAGGTTGTAGATTATGGTGAAATAGCCAGAAATTCTGATGGGGTTAAACTTTTAAAATTCACCAACGTTGGTAAATCTCCTTTGATCATTACCAATGTTAAAGGCAGTTGTGGCTGTACGGTACCTACCTGGCCTAAAGAACCAATCATGCCTGGGGATTCTGGTGAAATTGGAATTAAATATGCTACCAACAGGATAGGTGCTTTTTCTAAAACTGTTACTATAACTTCTAATGCTACGAAACCCTCGGTAGTTATTCAAGTGAAAGGTAAAGTTCTTAATGATGAAGAAAGTGCTTTATTACTCGAAAAAAAGAAAACAATAATATCTAATTAAAAAAAGAGTCCTTTAAAAGGACTTTTTTTTTAGAACATTTTCTCTAACTCAAACGAATAAGAAAGCTTTTTACCATTACGTTCGATTAAAAGTGAAATTCGTTTGCCTTCCTTTGTTGAAAATATATGAAGTATTTCTTCTAATTTATAATTGTAAGCCGGCTTTCTATTTATTTCTAAAAGAATATCATTGGGAAGAAGCCCTGCTTTATCGGCAGGAGATCCGGCTCTTATAAGGCTAATTCTATAAGCTTGTTTAAAAGTATATACATAATTAAAAACAACCTCAACTGTAGATGTATTGCCTTGATTTTCTATACCCATTGCTTGTGCGCTTTTTTTTTCTTGAACAAGCATTGTCCCCCCATAAGATAATTCTATACCGCTCATGTTATACAAAAAAGGTTCGGAAAAATATTTTGACGTTCTTTTGAAAGTAATTTTGCTGCCGGGATAATCAAAAATAAGATGGAACCTTTTTAAAATTCCCGATCCTAAACTGCCATTGCGATCTTTAAATTCATAGGCTGAACCTACCGAACTGGAGTCTGGAAATGCTACATTTACATTAGTAAACTCATAATCACCCAAAATAAGTCTGTTAATTTTACTTCTTTTTCCGTAAATATTTCCACTAAGGCCTTTGCCTAAATAATCATGAAAATATTTTTCAGGAAGCTCAATTTCTTCATTCGATTTATCAAACAACCATAATACATCGCTCCCGCCAAGATCAACTAATAATTTAACATCTATCAATTCACTTTCTTCGTTTTTAACCTTGAGATCTATATAAGGCTTATTCTTATTGAATTCTAATTCGAAGGTTTGGCATTTCTTACAATTCTTATATTTATACTCCTCCGGATCATTAAATTTTATACGGCTACTCGAATAGTTTATTTCAATTATAAAATCCTTAAATAAATCGCCACCTATAATACCATTTATATTAATTCCCATTTTTGAAGTTAAATTAAAATCTTCACCGGGAATAAGATAAATCATATGATTACCGTTTGCTATTTTTCCGAGTTTAAAAAGATTATTTGTTGATTTGATTGCATCAATATAGTCTCCTTCACCCAAACCTCTCAATCTAATTTGCTGTATGTTTTTTAACCTTAGCGAATCTTCAACACTTAAATTGAACATGATGGTGTTTTCTACACCTGTATCCAGTAAAAAATTTAACTGGCTTCCATTAACATCTATGGGCATTACAATTAAATTGTGAACTAATTTAAAAGAAGTTGTAAAACTTTTATCTTTTCCTAAAATGTGAAACTTGTCCTGAGCTAAACCTTGTAACCCCGAAATACAAAAAACGAAACAAATGAGTAGAATTTTAAACAAGTAGGACATATACATCAAGAGGGTTTATATAAATTTACGTAAACTTTGAATTTCCCTGAAACTTTTAGCATAACTTTAACTAATAAAATTCTGTGGTTTAAGCCTTTAATTTACCGAATTATTTCGCAATTTTGTATAAAATAAAAATAAATGCCATTCATTTCAATTAAGGGGCAAAAAATGCCTGAATCACCTATACGTAAATTGGTACCTTATGCTGAAGAAGCAAAGAAAAAAGGAATAAAAGTTCATCATTTAAATATTGGCCAACCTGATATTAAAACGCCTGAAGTTGCCTTACAAGCTATTAAAAAAAATACGCTTGAGATATTGGAATATTCACGGTCTGAAGGTTCAGAAGAATACAGAACTAAAATAGCCTCCTATTACAGTAGAAATAATATTACAGTTTCAGCTAAAGACATAATCGTTACAACGGGGGGAAGTGAAGCATTATTATTCGCCTTTGGCAGCATTATGGATGTTGATGACGAAATTATTATACCAGAACCCTTTTACGCTAACTATAATGGTTTTTCAATAGCTTCCGGTGTAAAAGTAGTGCCGGTTGTTTCTAATATTGATAACAATTTTGCCTTACCTCCTATTGCAGAATTTGAAAAATTAATAACTTCAAAAACAAAAGCTATTCTTATATGCAATCCTGGCAATCCTACAGGATACTTATATTCCAAAGAGGAAATCAAAAAATTGGCTGAAATTGTAAAAAAACACGACCTTTTTTTAATAGCTGATGAAGTTTATCGTGAATTTACCTATGATGGATTAGAACATTATTCAATAATGCAGGAAACAGGATTGGAAGATCATGCAATTATGATCGATTCTGTCTCTAAGAGATACAGTATGTGTGGCGCAAGAATTGGATGCATCGTCTCTAAAAATAAAGAACTAATAAGCACGGCTCTCAAATTTGCCCAAGCGAGGTTATCACCGCCTACATTGGCCCAAATAGCAAGTGAAGCAGCCTTAGATACACCTCAAATCTATTTTGATAATGTTATTAAGGAATATGTAGAAAGAAGAAATATTTTAATAACCGAATTAGAAAAAATAAATGGTGTAAAAGTGGCAAAACCAAAAGGCGCTTTTTATTGCATCGCTGAATTGCCAGTAAAAAATGCAGATCATTTTGCCCAATGGTTATTAGAAAACTTTAACTTGGATGGTGAAACGGTGATGGTAGCTCCGGCATCTGGATTTTATTCAACACCAAACGTAGGATTGAATCAGGTAAGAATAGCTTATGTCTTAAATCAAGAAAGCCTCATTAAATCTGTAAAAATTCTGAAAGCTGCATTGACAGCATATAATTCTTAATGAATATACAACACAATATATCTTTAAAAGCATATAACACATTCGGTATTGATGTTACTGCACATCAATTTATTGAAATTAACTCTTTATCAGAGCTAAAAGAGCTCATTAACACAACAAAGGATTTTTTTGTCTTAGGCGGTGGCAGTAATTTATTATTGACAAAGGATATTGAAAAGCTTGTCGTACACTTAAATTTAAAAGGAAGAAAAATATTAAAAGAAACCGACAAAGACATTTTAATAGAAGCAGCGGCCGGTGAGAACTGGCATACGTTTGTTTTATGGTGTATTTCACAGAACTATGGTGGTGTTGAAAATTTATCTTTAATTCCGGGGAATGTAGGCACAGCACCCATTCAAAATATAGGTGCCTATGGTGTCGAGCAAAAAGATACCATGTATGAGCTTCAAGCATTAGAGATCGCCACCAATCAAATAAAAACATTTAAAAATGAAGATTGCAATTTTGGCTATAGGAATTCCGTTTTTAAAAATAATCTTAAAGGAAAGTATATTATAACAAGCGTAACCTTTAAATTAACTAAAAAAAATCACCATCTCAATACTTCTTATGGGGCAATACAGTCAGAGTTAGAAAAAAACGAAATAAGTAGCCCGACCATTAAAGATGTATCAAATGCCGTCATTACCATTCGCCAAAGCAAATTACCTGACCCTAAAGAAATTGGAAATAGCGGAAGTTTTTTTAAAAATCCGGTCATTTCTACTTCTGATTTTGAGCTTTTATTAAGTAAACATCCTGAGGCACCTCATTATAAAATTTCTGATAAAGAAGTAAAAGTACCGGCAGGTTGGTTAGTGGAGCAATGTGGATTCAAAGGAAAACGGTATGGTGATGCCGGAATTCATAAAAAACAAGCCTTGGTTCTCGTAAATTATGGAAATGCAACGGGTAAAGAGATCTTTGAACTTTCAAAACGGATACAAAAAACAGTATTTGAGAAATTTGGAATTGCTTTAGAAGCTGAAGTTAATGTAATTTAGTTGATCGATTTCGTCTAATATAATTACCTTTGTACTTTAAATTTTACTTATGAAACTTTTTTTACTTACCCTCGGTTTATTAGCCTTAGCGGTTGCTGGAATAGCCATTAAAATTTGGGCAAAAAAAGATGGGAAGTTTGCGGGTACTTGTGCAAGCCAGAACCCGGTACTCAATAAAGATGGTGATTCTTGCGGTTTTTGTGGAAAAACACCAGACCAATTTGATACCTGCAAAGAACCACAGCATAATTAATAATTATTATTGTATATGTTGTTAACTGCATTATTATATGTTTTTATTGCAGTGATCATTTTACAAATTTGTTACTATATCATCTTCGGCCAGTTGGCTTTTGCAAAAAAAAAGCACCTGCCAAAAAATAATCTGGAAGTTTCCGTCATTATATGTGCGAAAAATGAAGCGCAAAACTTACAGTCTAATCTTGAGTCAATTCTTACTCAAAACCATTCCTTTTTTGAAGTTATTGTAGTCAATGATGCATCTACAGACAATTCTTTACACATTCTCAAGTCTTTTCAGAAAAAGAACGAACGTTTAAAAATTATAGATATTAAGAATACCGCCTTATATCATGGTAATAAAAAAAATGCTATTACAAAAGGGATCGAAGCGGCAAATTTTGAAAATCTTTTGTTTACAGATGCCGATTGTCAACCCATTTCAGAAAATTGGATAAGTGAGATATCTGCTCATTTTATGAATGAAAAAAGAATCGTATTAGGATATGGCGCTTATATAAAAATTAAAAATTCATTTTTGAACAAGATCATCCGTTTCGAAACTCTTATGGCAGCTACCCAGTATTTTTCTTATGCATCGATCGGCCTTCCTTATATGGGAGTTGGCAGGAATTTAGCCTATAAAAAATCGCTTTTTTTAGAAGCCAAAGGATTAGATAATCACAAGCATATTATATCTGGAGATGATGATCTATTCGTAAATCAAGTAGCCAACAAGGATAATACAGCCATTTGTTATACCAAACCTAGTATTACCTTGTCCCAACCTAAAACATCCCTTAAAACCTGGCTACAACAAAAAAGAAGGCATCTTACAACTGCCGTGCATTATAAGCCCATTCATAAATTTTTACTAGGACTTTTTTTTCTATCACAATTTCTATTCTGGTTTTTAGCAATATTTTTAGTGGCTATTTCGTTTAATTGGCAGTTTGTAATCATATTAATCATTATTCGACTGTTGACCCAATATATTATTCTTGGAAATGCAGCCAATAAGTTGAATGAAAAAGATCTTATCTTGTTAATACCTGCATTAGATATTACCTTGGTAGTTATACAATTTGGAATTTATATAAGTAACCTGATATCAAAACCTAAATATTGGTAAATAAAACAAAAAATATAATAGACATTATCGCGAAGGCAAAAAAAGGGGATGACACTTCTTTTACCCTACTTCTAAATATGTTTTGGAAGGACGTTTATCGATTCCTATTTAGTAAGACTGGTGATGAAAATGAAGCGGAAGACCTTACGATAAGAACTTTTGCTAAAGCTTTTGAAAAGATAGACTCCTTTGATGAGAACTATGAATTTAAAACGTGGTTGATATCTATTTCAAGTAATTTATATATCGACCAATTCCGGAAAAGAAAAACCAAGACGATTTCTTTGCATAAAGAAAGCTCGGAGGCTTACCGCGTAAGGGATGAAGAACCCACTCCGGATGATAAATTGATCATCGAACAGAATTTAGCGCAGTTACTGGCTTATATAAAACAATTGAAACCTCATTATCAAGAAATTATTAACCTTCGGTTTTTTCAGGAAATGAGTTATAAAGAAATGGCAAAAGAACTCGATGAACCTATGAGCAATATTAAAGTCAAATTGCTTAGGGCTAAAAAATTGCTTGCTGAAATTATCAATAAATCTGATTCTTAATTTTTTTAGTATTTTCATCAAATAATTACGATGAAAAAAAATTGGCTTAAATCATTAGGACCTGGATTACTTTTTGCAGGTGCTGCCATAGGAGTATCACACCTCGTACAGTCTACTCGTGCCGGTGCAGATTTTGGTTTTGGTCTAATTTGGGCCCTATTACTCGTTAATCTTTTTAAATACCCTTTTTTTCAATTCGGCCCACGTTACGCAACAGCAACCGGTGAAAGTTTAATTGATGGCTATAAAAGATTAGGTAAAGGCGTATTGGTGTTTTATTATTTACTCACATTTGCGACGATGTTCACGATCCAGGCTGCCGTAACGATAGTAACTGCAGGACTGGCATCTCATCTTTTTGGGATCACAGCCAATGTTACCACCTGGAGCATCATTATCACTATTATTTGTTTTTTCACATTAATAATTGGTAAATACAAATTATTAGATAATCTTATAAAAGTAATTATTGTTGTGCTAACGGTAAGTACTCTCATTGCGGTAAGTGTAGCCCTTTTTAATACTTCAACTTCCTATAACCTAACCCAAATATTCCCTAAGGGAGCTATGGAAATTGGTTTTTTAATTGCCTTTCTGGGATGGATGCCGGCACCATTGGACATTTCGGCATGGCACTCATTATGGGCTATTGAAAAGGGTAAAAACAATAAAAAAAGATTCGATACCAAACAAGCCATTCTGGATTTTAATATTGGTTATATTGGAACCGTATTCCTAGCCATATGCTTCGTAACTCTGGGTGCTTTGGTCATGTTTCAATCTGGTAATGAATTTAGCAATAGTGCTGGAAAATTCGCACAACAGATCATTTATTTATATACTGAGAACTTGGGAAGCCAGACCTCCATATTCATTGCGATCGCGGCATTTACAACCATGTTCAGCACTACGCTAACAACCTTAGATGCTTCCCCGAGGGCTATGGCAAAAACCACCGAATTATTATTCAATAAAACTTTCAGATCAAATTATATTATCTGGATCGTAATCCTTTCGATTGGAACCATGGTCATTCTAACCTATTTAATTTCTAATATGATCACCATGGTTAAAATTGCCACCATTTTATCATTTTTGACCGCACCGTTTTATGCCATTGCAAATTTTGTATTGATCTCAAGTAAACATACTCCAGAAGCATGGCGACCGTCAATATCGATGAAAATATTAAGCTATTTGGGAATCATTTTCTTAATAGGATTTAGCATTTGGTACTTATTGAATTTGTAACTTTGCAACTTAATTGAAAGATCTATGGCAGAAGAATCTGTAATCATACCTCAAAAGAAACCGAAATGGCTGCGTGTAAAACTCCCTATTGGAAAAAAATACACGGAACTACGTGGCCTGGTTGATAAATACAATCTAAATACTATTTGCACCAGTGGTAGTTGCCCAAATATGGGAGAATGTTGGGGTGAAGGGACAGCAACCTTTATGATCTTAGGAAATATATGTACACGTTCTTGTGGGTTTTGCGGTGTGAAAACTGGCAGGCCCGAAACAGTTGATTGGGAAGAACCCGAAAAAGTGGCGCGATCTATAAAAATTATGAAGATTAAGCACGCTGTGATCACATCGGTTGACAGGGATGATCTTAAAGATGGCGGTTCTATCATTTGGGCAGAAACCGTCAATGCCATTCGCAGGGCAAATCCCGAAACAACTTTGGAAACATTAATTCCTGATTTTCAATTAATCCATAAAAATATAGACCGGATCATTGAGGTGGCACCGGAAGTAGTCTCCCATAATGTTGAGACCGTACGCAGATTAACAAGAGAAGTTCGTATTCAGGCCAAATACGACAGAAGCCTTGCCGTATTGAAATATTTAAAAGACAGTGGCATAAAAAGAACTAAATCGGGCATTATGTTAGGTTTGGGGGAAAAGGAAGAAGAAGTTATCCAAACCATGAAAGATCTAAAAAATGCAAAGGTTGATATAATCACTATAGGCCAATATCTGCAACCCAGTAAAAAACATTTACCGGTAAAAGAATACATTACGCCCGAGCAATTTAAAAAATATGAAACTATAGGCTTAGAATTGGGTTTTAGACATGTGGAGAGTGGTGCCTTGGTTCGTTCTTCATATAAGGCTCAAAAACATATTCTATAGGTTTCTTTAACGCTACTATAACATTATTTAACCTTCTCTTAACAATAGCTATGCAATTTTGGCATAACTATTGCCGTTATATATACGAAGCAAATTAGTAAAGTTTGTTTTCATTGTATAAATTATTTGAGTTAGTTTAAAAAGGCGTTCTTCACAGAACGCTTTTTTATTGTACTAAACTGAACTAATAACGGGTGATAAATTGCTTGACCAACAAGCTCAAATCCTTTTCAGCCAATTTAGCCGCTTCTTGCACAGCTTCATGAGAAACTTCTTCTACTTTTCCCTCTATTCCCAAATCTGTAATAACCGAAAGCCCTAGACAATTCATGCTCATGTGTTTCGCTACGATTACCTCCGGTACAGTACTCATCCCCACTGTATCAGCTCCCATTAGTTTTACCATTCTATATTCTGCCGGTGTTTCAAAAGTCGGACCTTGCAGCGCTAAATAGACTCCTTCCTGTACGGGAATTTTATACTGTTGGGCAATTTCTCTTAATTGCTTAATCATTCTTAAATTATAGGGCTCGTGCATATCTACAAAACGTTGTCCGAAACGCTCATCGTTCTTACCGTGTAAAGGGTGGTCGGGCATCATATTAATATGATCTTTGATGATCATAATATCCCCAACTTTATATTCGGGATTTACACCACCCGAAGCATTGGAAACGATCAAATTTTCGGCCCCTAAAATCTTCATTACTCGAACGGGAAATGTAGCCTCGCTCATAGACCATCCTTCATAATAATGAAAACGGCCTTGCATAGCAACAACTTTTTTATCGCCAATAGATCCAAAAATTAAATTGCCCGAATGGCCACTCACCGTTGATACAGGAAAATTTGGTATTTCACCATAAGATAATCGGACATCAATATTGATATCATTCACCAAGTTTCCTAAACCGGTACCGAGGATTATCCCAAAATCGGGGTTATTAAATCCTTTTTTTTGCAAAAACTTAACTGTTTCCTGAACTTTGTTCCACATATTTTTTTATCAATTTATTAAAATCATGCTGATGATCTATGAATTCTGTTTCTATAGGAAGGTAGTAAACATTATCTAATCCCATGAAACTTCTTATAAAATCTTTTTCTGTAGTAAGGATTAATTTTTTATCCTCTTTAATTTTTTCGTATTCACTTTTTATCTTTTCTATTTCTTTCTGTGAAAAATTGTAATGATCGGCGTAATGAAGATGTTTAAATGAGATATTATTAACTTTTAAAAACTCTAATAAATGAGTTGTAACGGCTATACCGGTTACTAAAAGCACATGGTATTTTGATAAAAGACTTGTGGCTATATTACTCTTGTTACCAATAACATAATTGTGGTACTTTATTTTTGAAAAAAATACGGTTTGATGTACTTGTGCGTTTAATTTTTTTGTGATTTCAAACTGCTCATTTTTATCTAAAGCATCAGGACATTTGGTTACAACGATGATCTGTGCCCTGCTCGCACCTTCTTTATTTTCCCTCAAATAACCAGATGGTAATAAAGTATCATCTACATATAAGTTATCATAAGAAGTCAATAAAATATTCAAGCCTGCCGCAACTCTTCTATGCTGATAAGCATCATCCAATAAAATAACATCCGGTTTTAAAAAAAAATTTGTTATTTGTTTAATTCCATTTACCCTGTCAGAATCTACTGCCACGATCACTTCTTTAAACTTGGTATAATATTGCATGGGTTCATCACCAATATCCTGAGGCGTACATGTTAGATCAGCGATCTTAAAACCCTTAGTGCTACGTTTATAACCCCGGCTTAATATGGCAATCTTATATTTATCTTGTAATAGCCTGACAAGATACTCCACCATGGGTGTTTTACCTGTACCACCCACACTTAAATTACCAACGACAATCGTGGGTATCTTAAAAGTTGTTGATCTTAAATAACCTTTGTCGTAAAAGATATTTCTGGCAGATGTTATTTTACCATATAAAAATGAAAATGGATATAGTATTTTTCGGAGGAAACTCACAGCATCTAAATTACGAAATAGTAATTAATATGCGACGTTTTCAACAATTTCTAAGCCATAACCTATGATCCCAACACGTTTCTTAACGTATTTACCATTGGTAATCAAACGCAGTTTGTTAATACTCAGGTCATGTAAAATTTGAGCACCAATACCAAAATCTTTATCATCTAATTTAATTTGTGGTACCGCAGTTAAATTTTCCTGTTGCAATTCTTTGATCAGGTCGAGTCTTTTAACCAAATTAAAAGATTGATTTTCTTGATTGATAAATACTATTGCCCCTCTACCTTCTGTATTGATCAGTTTGAACATACGGCTAAAACTATCATCGGGTTTATTGGTTAACAGCCTAATAATATCATTATTTATTAAAGTAGAATTTACCCTTACTAAAACAGGTTCATCTTCTTCCCAATCTCCTTTTGTTAAGGCTAAGTGCACCTGATCATTCGTTGTCTGTTTATAGGCTCTTAATCTGAAGTCGCCAAAACGTGTTTTTAAATTAAAGTCTTCTATTTTTTCTATTAATGAATCATGCTGCATTCTATAAGCTACAAGATCTTCAATGGAAATGATTTTCAAATTGAATTTTTTGGCAACTTCCATAAGCTGGGGTAGTCTCGCCATAGACCCATCTTCATTCATGATCTCTACAATTACACCCGCCGGTTGAAATCCTGCAAGACGCGCAAGATCAATAGCGGCTTCTGTGTGTCCTGTTCTTCGTAAAACCCCACCATCTCTTGCCTTAAGCGGAAATATATGTCCTGGCCTCGATAATTCATGAGGCTTTGTACTCGATTCTGTTAATGCAAGTACAGTTCTTGCCCTATCATGGGCAGAAATACCCGTTGTTACACCTTCTCCATTAAAATCTACCGACACTGTAAAAGCAGTTCCTAAGGGATCGGTATTATATCCTACCATAAGATCAAGATCAAGTTCTTTACATCGTCCTTCGGTGATTGGTGCACAGATAAGGCCACGGCCTTGAGTACTCATAAAATTGATCAATTGAGGCGTCACTTTTTCGGCCGCAGCTATAAAATCGCCCTCATTTTCACGATCCTCATCATCAACAACAATAACTATTTTACCCTTTTTAATATCGGAAATGGCTTCTTTAATGGTATTCAGTTGTATAGTGTCTGGTTTTGCTGAGATCATTGCTAAATAGAGTTTGGTTCTTTTATTCTAAATAATTTTTTGAAAAAATTCGTTATTGGCCTCATGAAAATATCTAAATTAAATATTCCTTTATCGCGGGTTGCTCTTTTCATTAATAATAGTCCCAATGGCAATAAAATGATAGTAGCTAACCATCCACCTAGTACTGGGGTTATGGTACTGGAATGCGCCATATTTCTGCCAAAGGTAGAGATGAAAAAATAAATAACAAAAATTATGATCGCCATGATCATTGGAAAACCAAATCCTCCTTTACGAATAATTGAACCTAATGGCGCACCAATAAAGAACAGCACTAAACAGGCGAATGAAAATGCCAATCGCCTGTGGTATTCTGTATTATATACGTTGAGAAATTTTTGTTTATTTTTTAATACACTTTTAAATCCTCTAATGTCATCCAAGGAATTTTTATTCAAAACAATTGCGCTTCTTAGAATGGTAATTTTACCTACACTGTCGTAATTTTGTAGAATATCTTTATTAATCTTAGAATAATCTAAAGAATCATTCTTCATATCTTTTATTCCCGCCCTAATAAAAAAGTTCTTAGCCTTGGTGGCAATGAATTCATTATAAGGAGCTGTTAATGAATCGGTATAATAATCAAGCTGTTTTAAACTCAGCATTTCACGATCTTCTTTATACTCATTGGCATCAATATTACTTAATTTAGAAATATCAATATTTACAGTGTACTCATCAAAATAGGACTTCGTTCCAGGCATTTTTTCAGACTCCTTAAAAGTTGATTTTGTGGAAGACAGGTCTTCATAGTGATATCCTTCTTTCAATATCAGGGTCATATATTTACTGCCCTCTTCTGTGCTTATCTCTCCGCTCTTCGCCGTTATAACCTTTGTATTACTGGTACTTCCTTTGTCTAAATCATAATAAATCTGAACTTCTTTTAGCAGGTTATCATCCTTTCCATATTTCTCAGCGAATTTAATACTATAACCTGGTATCTCTGTATTAAAGGTACCGGGTACTAATGCCAGCGCAGGTTGTGTTTTTTGCATATCAAGTAACATGTTCTTAAATTTAAAAGCCGCTCTTGGAAAGGCATAATTTAAAAACAAAAAATTCAATCCACTTAATAGAACCATCAAGATCACTAAAGGACGAATAAATCTTTGCAAAGAAATACCGGCTGATTTGACAGCTGCAAATTCATAATTTTCAGCCAGGGTACCTAAGGCCATTATAGAAGATAACAATATCGCGATGGGTAATGCCAAAGGGACTTGCATTTGGGCGATATAGCCCATGAACTTAAATATATGATCTATGCTTATTCCCTTACCAGCAATCTTATCAAACTGAAGCCATAAAATTTGCATGACCAAAACAAAAAGTATGATAAAAAAAGTAGCTAAAAAAGGAATTAAAAAACTTTTGAGTATATATTTATTTAAGATTTTCAATAAAAGACAGATTATAATTTATTAATAATATATCCCTCTTTTTTAAATTTGCCCTCATCAAACTTAAATAAACTCTTCGATAATGGCTGATTGGTTTTAAATT
>CBDUPN010000024.1:0-22673 GCA_965369125.1 uncultured Aureibaculum sp.
TCTGACAAAGGTCGTATCTGGAATGCTTCTTTTAAGGCTCAAAAAACGTTTGATACTGGATTATATGCTATGGTTGCCTATAATTATTTGAATGCAAAAGATGTGAATTCTATAGAAGCAGAAATTACCAGCGATGCTTTTGCAGGAAACCCAATTGTAGGTAATGTCAATACCGATGTACTCGGATTTTCTAAATATGGTGATACCCATAGGATTATTGGAGTAGCGAGTAAGAAATGGACATATTCAAGTGGTAAAATGAGTACTACCTTATCTACATTCTTCGAATATGCACAAGGTGGCCGTTTTAATTATACTTACGGAGGAGATATAAATGGTGATGGTTCAGGTATAAACGATTTATTGTATGTACCAACCACAAGTGAAATAAGTTCTATGCAATTCTCAGGTGCAGGACAAGGAGCAGCTTTTGATGCTTTTATTGAACAAGATGATTATCTAAGTAGTAGGAGGGGTCAATATGCAGAACGTTATGCCGCCTTAGCACCTTGGAGAGGAAAATGGGATATGAAATTTATTCAAGAATTAAAAGTATCTGAAGACAACGCTTTGCAATTTAGCGTAGATATTTTAAACCTTAGCAATCTTATCAGCTCTGACTGGGGATTGGTGCAACAGCCTAATGCTGTACAACCTATAGGCGTTTCAGTAGACAGTAGTAATGTGCCTACGTATACGTTTAATCCTGACCTAACTGAGACCTTTGGGTATGATGCTAGTCTTCTTTCAAGATGGCAAATTCAATTAGGGCTAAGATATATTTTCTAATAACAGAAATTATTTAATAAAAAAACCGCCTTATTTTAGGGCGGTTTTTTAATTTTACGATATGAAGTATAAGCAATTAACAAAAGAACAATTTGAAGCCTTACATCAAGAATTTGCAGCCTTTTTGGCAACACAGCAAATTGATGTTCACGAATGGACCAAGATAAAGGAAGAAAATCCTGAAATGGTAAAAGAAGAACTGGATTTATTCAGCGATCTAGTTTGGGAAAAAGTATTAAATAAAACTAACTATCTCGAACATTTCTCTAATCAAAATATGAACTTGTTTAAATGCGATAAGCTTCAAATATCACGGGTAGTTGTCCAAGTAAATAAAAATGATTTTAACTTTTTTTCCGATAAAGATTTTAAATGGTTTATTGATAACACAAAAGATGAATCGATCGAATTTTTTAAAGGGGCTAAAGCTTATGAAAAAGAAAGAAATTTAGAATTATTCGATCTAATTCAGAAGGGAAGTGTAATATCAGACGGGAAACTATATGAAAATATTTTTAAATTAATTTCTTAGCTGAAGGATTTCTCGCCTTATTAATTGGGTATAAATCGCTAAAGCCTTAATGCGGTATTTGTTTTGATTGCCTTAATAACTTTTCTACCTCTATTTTTGTAACCGGTACTCCCCTTCGGGATATTTTTTTCAAGGATTAATACCAATTCATGATGGATCCAATCATATTTTGAACCCAATAGATACAAAGTTCGCATGGTATAAGCCTGAACGGCAATTTTTTGATCGGTGATCATCCAATTAAATCCCGCCTCAACAATCTTCTCGAGATGATCATTCTTAAACGATCGTTTAAATTGAACATCATTTTTTATAAAAAGTGCGATCATCATTAATTCACATATTTTTGAGCATGCTCGAACGACACCATTTAATTTTACCTTGGTAAGGAGATCACAAAATGTATCTAAGTAGGGAATGATAATTTCTAACTTAATTTTACAGGCAAGCTCTAATATTCTGGCCGAAAAATTTGAATCTTCATCATCAAACTTGGCCATATTATCAAGTAATATCGAAACATAATTATTTTCTAAACAAGCGTCTACAAGTGTATCCCTATATTTTAATTTTTCTTGATTATTGAGCAATAATTGAACGAAGGTTGATCTATCCATTCAGGTATTTTTTAATTAAAAGATGAACACCTTTTGAGGCGATCTCTGCTATGATGGTTAAATTATTAAAATCGTTCGGTTGTATAGTGGGTTTGGGATCAATAAAAAACATAGGTGTATTAGGCTTTATATAATGGACAAGACTTGCTGCAGGGTATACTTGCATCGAAGTCCCAATAATGATCAGTATATCAGCTTTTAAGGTGATTTCAATCGCATGATCAAGCATTGGAACGGGTTCGCCATACCAAACTATATGAGGTCTCAGTTGCGAATTTAGTTCACAAAGATCTCCTATAACAATATCCTTTTGCCAGTTATAGACAAGACCTTCATTTTTTGTGCTTCTAGCCTTTAATAATTCTCCATGCAGATGCACTACTTTTGTGCTTCCTGCGCGTTCGTGCAGATCGTCAATATTTTGTGTAATGACCATCACATCATATAGTTTTTCCAGTTGGGCAATTTCATAATGCGCCTCGTTTGGAGATACTTCTAGCAACTGTCTTCTACGCTGATTATAAAAATCTAACACCAGATCTGGGTTATTTTCGAAACCTTGTGGTGATGCTACTTCCATAATGTCATGTCCCTCCCATAGCCCGCCGGCATCTCTAAAGGTTTTTATGCCACTTTCGGCACTCATTCCTGCTCCGGTAAGGACCACAATTTTTTTCATCTTTATAAAATTTACACTAAATTAGAAGTAATTTACTAAAAAATAAAACTAAATGGTTGATCAGGATCTATTGTCATTTTTGCAATCTTTTTTAACCGATCATCGCAAGGCCATATTTGAAGAGGTATTGGCACAGAGAACAAAACATTTTACCGTAGTGCTGGAAGATATTTATCTAAAACATAATACCAGTGCCGTTGTGCGTAGTTGTGATGTATTTGGCATTCAAGACTTACATATAATCGAAAATAAATACAGCAGTTATGTCTCGAATCAAGTTTCTAAGGGCTCGCATAAATGGATCGATTTCCATGAATATAATTCAATGGCAAATAATACTAAAAATTGTTTAGAAGCATTAAGGGCCGATGGATATCAAATCATCGCTACCACACCAGGCGCTGATGCGTGCTTATTAGAAGATTTTGATATATCAAAAAAATCGGCTTTTGTATTTGGCGTTGAAAAAGATGGGATCTCAGATTACATAATGCAGGAGGCCGATGGGTATTTAAAGATTCCGATGGTAGGTTTTACCGAAAGTTTAAATGTATCAGTAGCAGCCGCCATTATCTTACAATCACTTACCCATAGACTAAAACACAGTTCAATTGCCTGGCAATTATCACATCAAGAAAAAGATGAGCTACGACTAAAATGGACTAAAAAAACAATAAATAATGTAGATAAGATAATAGAAAGATATTATACTGATAAAATGATCAAATAAATTTTACTTATTAAAAGCCTTGAGCAATTTTTATAAGTTCGGCTTCATTGGTAATTTTCACTTTTTTCCCTTCAAACGAAATTAGCTGTTTCTTTTTGAATTCAGACAAAAGGCGAATGGCCGACTCAGTTGCTGTACCAATAACACTCGAATATTCTTCCCTGGTAAGAATAATATTTAAAAACCCTTCTCTATCTTGTCCAAAAGTATCTTTTAAAAACACAAGTGTATCAGCCAATCTTTCGCGAACACTTTTTTGTGCCATATTGGTAATAGACATATTTGCATCCTTCAAATCGTTACACACTGTTTTCATTATGTCAAGGGAAAATTTGGGATTTTCTTTAAGGGAATCGAAAATGTCCTTTTTTGGAATAAAACAAGCCTTCATATCCTGTAAAGCGGTAACTGTTAAGGTAACGGGTTCTTCACTTAACACCGATCGGTAGCCAAGCATATCTCCACCTTTGACAAATTTTACTATTTGTTCTTTACCATTGGGGCTTAAGCGTGATAATTTACAAACGCCTTCTTTTATACAAAAAACACCATTTAACACATTGCCTTCAGCAAATAAAACATCCCCCTTAGCGAATGATAACGAATCCTTATGGTCTGAAATATCTTTTAATTCTTCTTTCGTTAAAGATTTTAATGTACTAAATTCACGAATAATACATTGTTGGCATTTGCTCATATATAAATGATGAATTTTAAGGTGCAAATATATTGAAAAAATATGACAAATATCATAAAATGACCTAAGTTAACATGAGAGATTTGCACCGAAAAGAAAAATAACTATGCTTAAAAAAAGTTGCTACCACTGTGGTAACGATTGTGATATAAATCCCATTTACAAAGACGATAAACCCTTCTGTTGCAACGGTTGCAAAACGGTTTATGAGATTTTGAACGAAAATGACCTGGCATGTTATTATGATTTTGAACAATCACCAGGTAAAATCCCCGAAGAAATTAAAGGCAAGTTCAATTATCTAGATGACGACAAAATTGTTGAAAAGTTATATGATTTTGTTGATAATGAAATAAGCGTAATTAGTTTTTATATTCCACATATACATTGCAGTTCGTGTATATGGGTGCTCGAAAACCTAGACCGACTTAATAAATCGATCATATCTTCACAGGTTAACTTTCCAAAAAAAGAGGTAAGAATTACTTTTAATAATAAACATGTTCAATTAAAACAGATTGTAGAGATATTGAGTTCTATTGGATATGAACCTTTTATTAGCCTAGATGATACGTCGACAACTAAAAACAAAGTTGATCGATCTCTGATTTATAAAGTTGGAGTGGCCGGATTTGCCTTTGGGAATATTATGCTTTTGTCTTTTCCAGAATATTTTCAATCGGATGAATTTTGGTTAGAGCGATATAAACCACTTTTCAGAATTATTATATTTATAATGTCCTTGCCTGTAGTTTTTTATGCAGCCAGCGATTATTTTGTTTCAGCCTATAAAGGGTTAAAGCACAATATATTAAACATAGACGTACCTATTGTTCTGGGGATCATCGTACTTTTTTTAAGAAGTACTTTCGAAATTGCTTTTGACGTAGGACAGGGATATTTTGACAGCTTGTCTGGCTTTGTTTTTTTCCTACTGCTGGGTAAATTATTCCAACAACAGACCTACAGTTTTTTATCTTTTGAGCGCGATTATAAATCTTATTTCCCCATTGCTGTAACCAAAATTGATAAAAATAAAAATGAAAAAAGCGTCTCGGTATATGATATTGAAGAAGGGGATAGGTTGCTCATAAGAAATAATGAACTAATACCCGTTGACGGCATATTAATTTCGGGTTTTGGGCAAATAGATTATAGTTTTGTTACGGGAGAATCCATGCCGGTTTCGAAGGAATCTGGCGATAAACTTTTTGCAGGTGGCAAACAATTATCGGGGGCTATTGAAATGGAAGTGCTGCAAACCGTTTCACAGAGTTATTTGACTCAGCTGTGGAGCAACGATATTTTTACCAAGGAATCGCGTTATGGAATAAAGAATTTAACAGATTCCATAAGTAAAAGGTTTACGATCATAGTTCTTTTAATAGCATTTGTTGCAGGTATTTACTGGTATTTTATTGATGTTGGCATGGTAGCGAATGTAGTCACGGCGGTATTAATCATTGCTTGTCCCTGTGCACTGGCTTTGTCAGCACCTTTTGCATTAGGTAATATGCTCAGAATATTAGGCAAACAGAAACTATATCTCAAAAATACCGGTGTTATAGAAGATTTGTCAAAAATAGACATGGTTATTTTTGATAAGACAGGCACAATTACAACAAACAAAACAAAGATATCCTATAAAGGGTCCGCGTTGACAAAGCACGATAATGCTTTAATAAAGAGTGTTTTAAGAGCATCCAATCATCCCTTGAGCAGGATGTTGTACGAACATCTCGGCGAAGTACCGGTGCTTAAGGTCACTAATTTTAAGGAAGAATTGGGTAAAGGCATCGAAGGTATTATCGATGGAAATCACATCAAATTAGGGTCGTCTGGTTATGTGGGTGGAATGGATAAAACCACATTAAAAACAGTCATATTTGTTCGTATAAACGATGAGATAAAAGGGAAATATGTTTTTGATAATACTTATCGAAAAGGGATGTCAACTCTTTTTGCTGAATTACAGCAATCTTTTGAATTGAGTATTTTGACAGGAGATAATGAAGGCGAAAGAAAGTATCTAGAATCTCAATTGCCCAAGGGCACTCATTTTATTTTTAATCAAAAACCAGAAGATAAGTTAAATTTTATCAAACAATTACAACGTGCAAGTAAAAAAATTCTAATGGTAGGTGATGGATTGAATGATGCCGGTGCGCTAGCACAAAGTGATGTTGGGATAGCGCTTTCAGAAAATATAAATGTATTTTCTCCTGCTTCCGATGGAATCTTAGATGCCAGACAATTCAAGCTAATCCCCAGGTTTATAAAATTATCAAAACAAACCATGACCGTGATTAAGATTAGTTTTGTTTTATCTTTTATGTACAATTTCATAGGGATGCTATTTGCGGTTACAGGAAATTTGTCACCTATAGTTGCGGCAATTCTAATGCCATTAAGCTCAATATCTATTGTTATTTTTGTAACAATTATGACCAATATATTGGCAAATAAAAAATAAAAATGTTTATATTTAATCCCTATTTAAAATATGAGAAAAGTCATTTTATAAAATAAAAATTGTCTCTTTCTTTACAAATTATATTTTCATCAATGGATATTATCTTTTTAATGATCTCAGTAAGTATAATTATTGCTATCGTTTTCTTTATCCTTTTTATTAAATCTGTTCGTTCCGGCCAATATGATGACCTTCATACCCCTGCGATAAGAATGCTGTTTGATGATGAATCTATAGCAAAAGATCCTGAAAAAACATCGAGCTCAAAATCAATTAAACCAATTCAAAATAAATAATACATTCATATGGAAAAAGAACAATTTTATTACGATAACAAAATTGTAAAAATGTTTTTAATAGCCACCATTCTCTGGGGTGTTGTGGGTATGTTAGTCGGCTTGCTCGTTGCTTTTCTCTTTATATTTCCAAATTATATGGAGGGAATCTCATGGTTAAGTTTCGGTAGATTGAGGCCTTTGCATACCAATGCTGTGATTTTTGCTTTCGTAGGCAACAGTATTTTTATGGGTATTTATTACTCTATGCAACGCTTGCTTAAAGCCAGGATGTTTAGTGATCTGCTAAGTAAAATACATTTCTGGGGTTGGCAACTGATCATTGTAGCTGCAGCAATAACCTTACCTTTAGGATTAACCTCTTCTAAGGAATATGCAGAATTAGAATGGCCTATTGATATTGCCATCACGGTTATTTGGGTGGTTATGGGAATCAATATGATCGGAACCATATTAAAGAGGCGACAACGCCATATTTATGTTGCGATCTGGTTTTATTTGGCAACTTTAATAACGGTTGCAGTATTGCATATTTTCAATAATTTAGAAATCCCTGTTAGTGCTTTTAAAAGCTATTCTATTTATGCAGGTGTGCAAGATGCGATGATCCAGTGGTGGTATGGGCATAATGCAGTGGCTTTTTTCTTAACAACTCCGGTACTGGGCTTAATGTATTATTTTGTACCCAAAGTGGCTAACAGACCTGTTTATTCATATAGGCTTTCCATAGTGCACTTTTGGTCTTTGATATTTATATATATCTGGGCGGGGCCTCACCATTTATTATATACTGCATTACCCGAATGGGCACAGAATTTGGGAACAGTATTTTCGGTAATGTTGATCTTTCCGTCTTGGGGTGGTATGATCAATGGATTATTAACATTGAGAGGCGCTTGGGATAAAGTAAGGGAAAGTCCCGTATTAAAATTCTTTGTAGTAGCGATTACCGGTTATGGAATGAGCACCTTTGAAGGACCAATGCTTTCATTTAAGAATTTAAATGCCATTGGCCATTATACAGATTGGATCGTTGCACACGTACATATTGGTGCATTGGCATGGAATGGGTTTATGGCAGCCGGTATCATATACTGGTTGGCTACTAAACTGTGGAAGACAGATCTATTCTCAAAAAAACTTGCCAATATTCATTTTTGGATGGGCACCTTAGGCATATTATTTTATGCCATACCATTATATGTTGCTGGATTTACACAAGCATCGATGTGGAAACAATTTAACCCTGATGGAACGCTTGTCTATGGTAATTTTTTAGAAACGGTAACACAAATATTACCAATGTACGCCATGCGTGCCTTTGGAGGCACGCTATATTTAACAGGATTCATTTTATTGGCTTATAATATTTATAGAACTGCAAAAGCCGGATCGACAGTTGAAGATGAATTGGTAGAAGCGGCACCATTAAAGGTGATAAGTGCAAGAAGGGCACCAAACGAAAAAGTACATTCCTGGTTAGAAAGAAGAACGGTGTTATTCTCAGTATTAGTAACCATTGCAATTCTCATAGGAGGGGCGGTTGAAATTGTCCCTTTGCTAACCGTACCTTCAAATATTCCTGAAATTACCAGTATAAAACCTTATACACCGCTCGAGTTGGAAGGGCGTGATATCTATATACGTGAAGGTTGTAATAACTGTCACTCACAAATGATTAGGCCTTTTAGATCTGAAGTTGAACGTTATGGTGAGTATTCAAAGGCAGGTGAATTTGTATACGATTTTCCATTCTTATGGGGTTCACGTAGAACAGGACCTGATGTTCACAGGATAGGAGGTAAGTACAATGATAATTGGCATTTTAACCATATGTATGATCCGAGATTGACATCACCGGGATCTATCATGCCCAGTTATCCTTGGTTATTATCGAATGACCTCGATATTTCTGATCTAGAATCAAAAATGAATGCTATGGTTACTTTAGGAGTGCCTTATACCCAATTTGAGGTCGATAAAGCTATATTTTTATTGAAAAATCAGGCCTTGGAGGTTGAACAAAATTTAAGGCAAGATCCAGAGTTTGTCAAAAACTATGGCAATAGTAACATGCAAGATAAAGAAATAGTTGCGTTAATAGCTTATTTGCAGCGATTAGGCACGGATATTAAAAAAGGCGAAACAGCCCAAAACTAATTAGTTATGTTAAAATATATAAAACATCATTTTGATACTATTGAAGGTGTTGAGATCTATCCAATTATATCATTGGTATTATTTTTTGCTGTATTTATTACCATGCTAATCTATGTGATCAAACTACCTAAAAAGAATTTAGAAGAAATTAGTAATATGCCTCTAGAGGGTGACGAAAACACAAACAATTATGAGTAAGAAGGAATCGTTTTTGACCAGAATTTCAAAAAAGCTTACCAAAGCCAAACCTATTGAGCATGAAGAAGAAATATTGACCGACCATGATTATGACGGAATTAAAGAATTAGACAATGTCTTACCACCTTGGTGGCTTGCAGGGTTTTATATAACCATTGCCATAGGAATCTTTTATTATATTATGGTATTGGCTTTAGGTAAATATAAACAAGCAGACGAATATAATGCTGCAGTTGAAAGAGACAAGGCGGCCATTGAGCAATATAGAAAAGATAACCCTGAACTATTTGATGATGCCAACTTGGTAGCACTAACTGATGCTGCAAGTATTGAAAAGGGTAAGGAATTATTTGCAACTAAAACTTGTACTGCCTGTCATTTGGCAGATGGTGGCGGAAGCATTGGACCAAATCTTACAGATGAATATTGGATTCTTGGGGGTGGGTTTAAGAATATTATGAATACACTTGCAAAAGGAGGACGACCAGGTAAGGGAATGATTGCATGGGAAAGTACCTTAAGTCAATTAGAAAGACAACAACTTGCAAGTTATATTTTATCCATACAAGGTACAACTCCGGCAACTCCTAAGGCACCAGAGGGAGAAATCTGGACAGGTGAAGAATAACACTATTAATTCTATGTCATAATTGTTTCATTATAGATTGAATAAACAAATTAATATTGTAGAAAAGATTGTGCTATAAGTACATAAATAATTTATGACATCACCGGAAAAAGAAAGATTTAGGGATTCGATAGGTACAATTACAGAAGAAGGTAAAAGGAATTTTATTTTTCCCAAAAAGCCTAAAGGGAAATTTACCAATTATCGGACTTATGTAAGTTGGTTTTTACTGGCAATTCTATTTATATCTCCATTTATTAAAATTAACGGCAATCAGTTTTTGCTTTTTAACATTCTAGAAGGTAAATATAATATTTTTGGACAGCCTTTTTGGCCTCAAGATTTTCATTTACTGGTATTATCCCTGTTAGTAGGAATCGTTTTTATAATACTTTTTACCGTAATTTTCGGTAGGATATTTTGCGGATGGATGTGCCCCCAGACAATTTTTATGGAAATGGTATTCCGTAAAATTGAATACTGGATTGAAGGAGACCGTGGAAAACAAATTCGCCTGGAAAAGCAACCTTGGAATGCTGAGAAGATAAAAAAGAGATCATTAAAATGGTTTATTTTCTTTTTGATTTCGTTTTTGATAGCCAATGTTTTCCTAGCTTATTTTATTGGAAGTGATGTACTCATTAAATATATAACAGATGGACCTTTAAATCATACGGCAACATTAATCAATCTATTGGTCTTCACATTCGTGTTTTATTTTGTTTTTGCCTGGTTTAGAGAACAAGTATGTATTATAGTATGCCCGTATGGGAGATTGCAAGGGGTATTACTAGATAGGAAATCCATTGTGGTGGCTTATGATCATAAAAGAGGAGAAGGAGAAAGCGGTAGAAAAAAAATAAGAAAAAATGAAGACCGTACACAATTAGGACATGGCGATTGTATTGATTGTAAACAATGTGTTGTTGTATGTCCTACCGGTATAGATATACGAAATGGAACGCAATTGGAATGTGTGAATTGTACTGCATGTATTGATGCTTGCGATGAAATTATGGACAATGTTGGTTTTGACCGCGGGCTTATTAGATACGCATCAGAAGATAATATTGTAAACGGTGAAAAATTTGATTTTAATGCGAGAATTAAATCGTATACACTTGTCCTAACCTTGTTAGTTGGTTTTTTAATAACCTTATTGCTTTTGAGAACCGATATAGAAGCTACAGTTCTAAGATTGCCGGGACAGATGTTCACTACCAATAATGAGGTCATTAGCAATGTTTATACTTTTAAATTAATTAATAAAACCATAAAGGACCTTGATAATGTTGATATTAAGCTCATATCACATAATGGAGAAGTAAAAATAGTGGGTGGAAATAGCAAGGTGCCCAATGGCGGATTAACCGAAGGAACCTTATTTATCGAAATAAATAAAAAAGACTTAACTTCATCCAAGGAAAAATTAAAATTAGGAATTTATGCTGATGGGGAGTTAATTGAGACTACATCAACCAATTTTCCCGGACCGATCAGAATTAAGTAATCAATTTAATTAAGAATCAATGAAAATTAAAATCAATTGGGGTACAGCCATGGTAATTGTAATGGCGCTTTTTATGATATTTATACTTCAATTTGTTTATAGAACGTTAGCGGTTGATAAATATGAACATCATTTGGTTTCTGAAGATTATTATAAAGATGAATTATATTACCAGAAAGAGATCGATAAGATGAATAATGCAAGTAAGTTGACTCAAAATGTTAAAGCAACAAGGGTTAAGGAGGGTATTTTGGTTACCTTTCCCGATGAAATGGGTGATGCTCAAATAACAGGAAAAATTTTTCTTCAAAGACCCTCTGATAAAAGATTGGATTTTTCCAGAGAAATCGAACTGACAGATCACGAAATGCTCATTCAAGATGAAAAATTGATCAATGGTAGATGGAATCTTAAGATTGATTGGAGTCATGATAGTCATGAATATTTACTTAAGGAAAGTATTTTTTATTGATCATTTTAGTTTCGGGACCCTAAAAGCACGACTATTTTATATACAGCATTCATATTAGGTTTATTAGGTAGTTTTCACTGTATTGGCATGTGTGGCCCCATAGCCTTTGCCTTACCGGTTGACAGAGAAAGCAAAGTTGCCATGATTTTTCAAACGAGTTTGTATCACTTTGGAAGATTATTGAGTTATGCGTTTATAGGCTTATTTTTTGGACTCTTAGGAAAAGGACTTTATTTAGCCGGTTTTCAACAGCGTTTGTCGATAATTGCCGGAATACTAATGATTGCCATGGTATTAATTCCAGCACATTTCTTAAGTAAATATTCTTTTACAAAGCCACTTTATAAATTTGTTGGATACATAAAATCAAAATTGGGCTACTATCTTAAACGAAGGTCCCATGGCACTTTTTTTATAATAGGATTCTTTAACGGATTTTTACCCTGTGGTTTGGTTTATATGGCCTTAATAGGGGCTATTGCAGCATCTACTGCCTTTGATGGAAGTTTATATATGTTCTTGTTTGGATTAGGTACGGTTCCTATGATGAGCATAGCAGTACTGGCTGGAAATTTCATCAAAAGTTCTGTTCGTAATAAAATTCAAAAAGCCATCCCTGTTTTTGTGATAATTATAGGTCTGCTATTTATTTTAAGAGGCTTAGGCCTTGGAATACCTTATATTTCACCATCAGATGCTAAACTTCAGATATCAAATAATGCCGAAGCTTGTGAATAACGGTTGGCTTAGTTTATATATTCTTCCTTTGCTTTTATAATTGAATCGTTCTCTAAATGGGAAAGCAATGCTTTTAAATGAATATAATTTTGATAGCTTAGTTCCTTATCAAAGCTAAGATGGATCTTTAATTTAGAAGTAATTATATTTTTTTCTAACTGACTTTTTAAATTATGCATTTCTACCTCTTTCCCGGCAATAAAAATACCTTTTTTATTATAATCTAGAATCAAATGGTCAAATATTGAATCTTTTGAAATCTGTTCTAATTTCAGATGATTATCAGTAATATATTTAACAGAATCGAAAAGAACGAATGATAACTTTTGCGCTGCGGTATCTACATAAGAATAATATGAGTGCATTAATTTCCCGTTGTCGTGCATGGATGGCTTGGCTTTTTTTATCTGTAGTTGTTGAATTTTTGGAATCACATGTTTGAGTGATAGTCGTTTATCGATATTAAAGATCCAATGCGTATTCGCAACCGAATTATTTTTATTGAGTTTCGCGATGGTATCATTTCCTTCTACCTCAAAAAATATCCAGATTTTACTATTGTCATAAATAGTATCTTGGATACCTGTGATACCAAGTGTTGGGAGTATAACCTCTTTTTTCTGGCACCCCAAAGTTAACAACAACAAAAATATCATCAATACTTTAAAACGTTCCATCCAAATTAGATCTAATTATCATTGTAAATTATAAGACAAAAATACTTTTTTAAAACTTCATCAATTTTTAGCAAACTTTACTGTAAAATGCCTCATAATGGGAGCTTCGTCTATGATCTTATATCCTGATTTAGCCTGATCCCGCGTGTCATAAATATTTTTTAAGACAGCCGCAATATAATCCATGTGATTTAGAGAATAGGTCCGTCTTGGGATTGCCAGGCGCACCAATTCTAATTCAGGATACCTGTTTTTTCGTGTAAATGGATCTCGGTCGGCCAATACGGTTCCAATTTCTACACCTCTGATGCCGCCAATTATATATAATTCAATAGCCAATGCCTGGGCCCTATATTCATCTCGAGGAATCGTTGGCACAAATTTATTGGCGTCTATAAAAATAGCGTGGCCACCAAAGGGTTGTAATACCGGAACCCCATATCCGGTTAATTTTTTACCCAGGTAAGAAACCTGTTCTATACGGCTTTCCAGGTAATCGAATTCTGTAGCTTCATCCAAACCTACAGCCAATGCAGCCATATCACGGCCGTTCATACCACCATAAGTAATAAAACCTTCATACATGATATTATAGACGGTGGCTTGTTTGTAGATCTCTTCATTATTTAAAGCTATAAATCCTCCCATGTTCACCAAGCCATCTTTTTTGGCGCTCATGGTCATACCATCACCGTATGAGAATAGTTCCCTGGCAATTTCTTTAATAGTTTTTTCCTGATACCCTTTTTCACGTATCTTAATAAAATAGGCATTCTCAGCAAAACGGGCGGCATCAAAGATCAAGGGGATTTTATATGATCTGCATAACTTAGAAACCTCTTTAATGTTTTTCATAGAAACGGGCTGGCCTCCAGAAGTATTACATGTAATGGTGAGTACTACAAAAGGAATTTTTTCTCTGGGGTTTTCATCAAAAACCTTTTTTAGTTTCTTTAGGTCAATATTACCTTTAAATGGATGATCAATAACCGTATCAAAAGCTTCATCTATACTGCAATCAACGGCCGAGGCTTTTCTAAATTCAATATGACCTTTTGTAGTGTCGAAATGCGAGTTTCCGGGAACAATATTACCTTTTTTTACCATAACAGAGAATAGCACATTTTCGGCCGCTCTTCCCTGATGTGTAGGAAGAAAATAGGGGTAACCCGTTATTTTTTTGACTACTTTTTTAAGCTGTAAGAATGAGGTAGATCCGGCATAACTTTCATCACCGCTCATCATTGCCGCCCATTGTTTGTCGCTCATCGCCCCTGTTCCGGAGTCGGTTAGCAGATCGATAAAAACCTTATCTGAAGACAAATTAAATAAATTATAATGGGCTTTTTTGATCCATTTTTCTCTTTCTTGCTGGGTTGATCTTTTTATAGATTCAACCATTTTAATTTTATAGGGAGCGGCATAGGGTAGTTCCATGGTAATATTTTTTATTATGATGTATGTAACAGTAAATAAGTTGGATAACTTAGAAAGAAATAATACTACTTAAATAAAGACTCCGGACGCTTTATATTTAAATAGTTATTGAAATAAATTTTATGAAAACTAAGACCTTTCATTGTAAATTTTCTTACAGACAAAATTACAAAAAATTGAGCACTTGCATGACTTTAAACCTATTTTTTAGCCTTGTAAAATTCCTTAAAAATCTTTCCTTTTTGATTTTCGAATAATTTTTAAGACCGGAAAAACAACCCATAAAATCAAGACAGAGAAGGAGGTAAGCATACCCATATTAGTACCAAAAAATTTCTGGAATATAGCGCCGGTATATCCAAGCAAAGCACTTATATCAAGTTTTAAAAGGATTAAAATTCTCGAAAGATCTATGGGATTGAACATGGTTGCGATCAATGTGAATTTATCCAGTGGATATTCTTGTAAGAGAACCAATGAAATTAAGAAAAGGCCATCGTAAATAACGGCCAGGAATAACCATAAAAGAATGGCATAACCAAAGCCCTTTATCTTATTTTCATTAGACAAGGCAATATTAAAAGCCAATGCTACAAAAATAAAGGTGAGAAATGCTCCTACTAACAGTAATGAGAAAAAATTAAATATCGCTTCTGACTGGATTACGCCATAGGCTAAAAATGGGATACCCAAACCTATAACGAGGCTCAGCGACAATGAAAGCGAAACGCCAAGGTATTGTCCGCCAAAAATTGTTGAACGTTTTAGTGGCTGTGCCAGCAGTAATTCTGTAAATTCCCGGGAATTATAATAATACATCACCCCAAAGATGGTACCGATTAACGGGGTAAGTACCACGATTATATTCATCAAGGTAATAACCGCTTTGGAAACGTCATTGTTTAAGAATAACAATACAAAACCGAGTACCAGATAAAACAAGAAATATACGTAGCTCCAACGACTACGCATCAGATCATAAAAACTATATTTTAAAATTTTAAACATCTTCGTTTGTTAATATGGTGGCTATTGCTTGTTCTAAATTCTTTTGATCAGTATCTTCTTTTAATTTTTTTATAGTGCCTTTGAAATATATTTTTCCATCAAGTAAAAAGACAATTTCATCAGCAACTTCTTCAACAAAGCTCATAATGTGAGAGGTGATCAAGATCGTTTTCCCTTTTTGTTTTTCTTTATTAATAATTTCCTTCAATTTGATCAAAGAAATAGGATCAAGGCCCGTAGTAGGTTCGTCTAGTATTACCAGCTCGCTGTCGAACATAAAAGCCAATACCAGATTTACTTTTTGACGTGTACCACCCGATAAGTTTCCCAATTTCTTATCTAAAAAACTTTCAAGTCTAAATACTTTAATAAGTTCAGTATCATAAGTTGATTTAGACCGTAAATTCTTAATCATTTCTATTAACTCAGTTACCGAAAGATTACTCGGGAAATTGGCAATTTGAGGCAAATAATCGATATCATTTCGATACTGATGTTTTTTAATGATACTTTCATTATTTATTTCGATACTACCTTTATTAGGAATTACCATTCCTAACATACTTTTGATAAGTGTTGTTTTACCTGATCCATTAGGCCCGAGCACGGCAAAAATCCCCCCTTTTTTAATGGATAAATCCAAGCCTTTTAATACTTCAACTTTACCAAATGTCTTATATAGATCCTTAACTTCTATCATTTTACAGGTTTCATTAGCGGATTACTATCCATAAGATTGTCCGGTGTAAAAACCGGTGATACTTTTTCTGAAAAATTAATAATATCAACGAATAAACTTCTCAATAAAACAATGGTTTCTGGTGTTTTGTTGACTATGTATGAAAAGAGTTTTACCGGTCTATAAGGAATATCTCCGAACCCATTTTTATCGAGATCATATCCGGTATATGAACTCCAATAGTTATTATTAAATAAATTATCGTTTATATTGCTATTGTAGCTAATATCGAAAGAATTATTCAGAAAATTATTTTCTTTAAAAATATTGGTATAACAGGCCCCGGCAATTTTTACTGACCAGCCATTGCTAATAAAATTATTTTTCAGATAATTGATCCTGGTTGATCCTTCTACATTAATACCAATACTGTTTTCCTGGAAGGTATTATTTTCAATTTCTGCATCATATATCTCCTTTAATAACAGTCCATAAGATGCTGTTCCCCAGTTTTTTATAAAAGTGTTTCCGGTCATTTTTATGAATTTAGAAAACATTACTGCAACACCCGCTCCATTATTTTTGAAAATATTGTTATGGTATTCATTATTATTTGAAAACATAAAATGTAAACCGTAACGCATATTATTATGGCTATTATTATTCAGAATTTTACTTTCTTTTACAAATTCAAGATAAATACCATCACGTAAATTGAATACTTCATTATCAACAATAGTATTATTTGAACAATTCCATAAATGGATACCATTACCTGACGAAGATTGATCTATGGCATGGCTTGAAATTTTATTATTGGCGATAATTCCATGATGTGATTTTTCAATCAAAAACCCGAAAAACACATTTTCTAATGTATTGTTTTCAAATTTAAAATTGTTGCTTTGCGAAATATAAATGGCAGCATAATCTTTGGTATAACTTTGTCCAGGATTTTTCAGTGTTAAACCGGAAACAGATACGCTATCCGATTTTATAATAAGTACATAACTTTTATTTTCGCCATCAATTATGGGATTATCTTTACCAATAATTTGCAAAGGCTTATCAACAATAATATCGTGCTCTTTATAAACTCCTTTCAGAATTGTTATCGTCTCATGTGGTTTTACCTGCGCAATTGCCTCCGATAAGGATTTTACTTCACAAGTGGAACAAACCTCTATAGACTGAGAATAGCCTTTCACTATCAGTAAGAGGAAACACAAAAATTGAATTATTATTTTCAACATATTATCTAATGATCAAAAATTTAGAGTTTTGATTGGCGGTGACATGATGCTCCAATTCTTTATCAAAAGTATAGGTTTGATGTTGAACTAAGTTGATAGATTCTTGGTTGATATGAAAATCAATATCTCCTTCTAAAACAACCAAAAAAGTGCTTTTAGGTGAAGTATGCGTAGGAAACAATTTATTTTTTTCAAGCGAAATTAAAAGTGTTTCGGTACTATCAGATTTGAAAATATTCGCAACATTCAAACCTATTATAGGTGTATCTAAGGTCGTTTTCATTTTGATTTATCTAAAAAAATGTTTTTGTAAATCTGCCCAATCGAAAACTTTATCTTCTTCATTTTTAGCATATTCCTCTACATTATTTCTATTTTCAAAAGCAGAAAGATTTGCACCCATCGGACTCTGTATCGATTTGCTGATTAAAAAAGTTGCTGTTTTAGCATCAATTAATTTTTGTGGAGTGAGATAATCGGTTACCAAATATAAAGCGATATCTTCCTTTTCATGATTTTCCGAATCATTTAACATACATTCGATAGCATCGTATTTAAAAGCCTTTCCTTTATTGGTAACTATTTGCGCTGCATGTGTTTCTTCTACAATAGTCATTTTGCAAAAATGGCAAGCATCTTGCCCATAGACAATTTTAGAAGGTTCGATCGAGCAGGAAATACAAACCAACACAAGTGAAAAATATAATAGGATAGAAACTTTTTTCATATTTTAAAAATTAATAAGAAATAGTAAAACTTCAAATATAGGGATAAAAGAAGTTATCATTTAACCTCAAATTATGAAATTAAATGATAACTATGTTCTCTTGCTTATTAAGCCTTTTTGGATTCTTTCTTACCAATAAAAAATGCAACAATCGTGAGCATCATTCCCACAAACATCATATAAGCACCCGTATGTGGATAAGAATAGGCATCAAAATTTAATAATACTTTATGTCCTATAAGCGGCGGATTGTATTTCATAGGATTTCCCTGTTCATCTACCATTTTCAAAATGGCATGCGGATCTAAATTGCTTCCATAATCTACTAACCATAAATTAAAATCATACATTCCAAGAACACCCAATACAGACATTAAGATAAACCAACCTATAAACCATTTATAGGAAATTTTATCCATAAAACCCAATATACCAATTAACAGACCTAAGGCAACCATGCCACCAATTACTTTGGGAAAAACTGAAAACTCCCACATATCTTCTGGTTTGGGAATGGTTTTCATACCGATGTAATGGTTTAATCCGTCAATATTTTGTAAATCAAATTCTGATGCACCTTGTATTCCGTTTATGTAAATATCCAAGCCTAAGGGTTCAGGATATTGTGGAGCTCCCAACATAATATTCCATAGTGGGAATTTAAACAATCCTAATAATAATAAGGAGCCAATAATCATTATTAAACCGGCTTTTTTCATATTTCTTTTTTAAATTATTAAAACAAAAAGGCTGCATGAAAAAAGATTTTCATCATTTCAATACAGCCTTTTCAAACTAAAATAATCAATAAATGTTAACTATTCATCGTCTAAAGACCATGATAGTTCTATATTAGAATTTGCTGGAGATACTCTTACATAACCCTGCATTTCTTGATGTAATGCAGAACAGAAATCTGTACAATAGAAAGGCCAAACACCTACTTGTTTAGGCTCCCATGTAAGGGTTTTTGTTTGTCCTGGCATTATTAGCAATTCGGCATTATTAGCACCTATCATGGCAAATCCATGAGGTACATCAAAATCTTGTTCATGGTTTGTGATGTGAAAATATACTTTGTCACCAACCTTAACACCTTCAATATTATCTGGTGTAAAGTGAGATCTAATCATTGCCATAGAAATATGTACTTCATTGCCTTTTCTAACAATTTTCGCTTGATCTGGACTAGTTATGGCATACGGATGTTTATTTTCATCTAACCTATAGATCTTTTGAGATTGATCTTTTATTATACTCGCTGGAATTCCTGCCGCATAGTGAGGTTCACCATGTGTTGGAAAATCATAAATCAATTCCATTTTTTCACCAGTAATATCATACAATTGCGCAGAGTGCTCTAACTCAGGTCCGGTTGGTAAATAACGATCTTTCGTAATCTTGTTCATAGCAACTACGTACTTACCAAAAGGCTTACGAGAATTTCCACCAGGAATCATTAAGTGACCTACCGAATAATAAGTAGGTTTTCTGTCAATAACTTCCCATGTTCCCACTTTCCATTTTACAACTTCAGAAGATATAAAGAACGTAGTATAGGCATTACCTTTATCGTCAAATTCAGTATGTAAAGGGCCTAAACCACCAGACTTAACAGAACCGGCTAAAACATCATCATAATTTAAGATCGGAATACCATAAGCATCACCATCAAACTTTTTGTTTTCAATAGCATCTAGCATTTTAGTAAAAGAGTGTACAGTTAAGTCAGCAGATAATTTACCATTACCAATAATATACTCTCCTGTTGGATCAACATCACAACCATGAGGAGATTTCGGGGTAGGTAAGAAATATATCGCTCCTGGCACATCAGCAGGGTTTACAGTCAATACTTCTTTTACCATGGTTGAAGTAGCTGTATGTGTATGCTCATCATACACGTTATGTGCATAATTAGCTGGCATTTTTGTACCACCACCATTATTTACAAATTCTTCAATTTTTTTCCAGTTAATGGCAGCTATAAAATCTTTATCATTTTGTGAAGCATTTACTTCTAATAAAGTGTTAGCTTCTTCCGTATTATAGGTTGTAAAGAAGAACCATCCGTGAGATTTATCTCTACCGGGATGCGAAAGATCGTAGTTAAATCCAGGCATTAATAATTGGAATTTAATACCCATTCTACCAGTTTCTTGGTCAACACTAATAAAAGACAAAGCACCTTTAAAGTTACCTTTATATTCATTTATTGACATGTCAACCTGAGGAACAGGAACTGAGAAACGAGTTCCAGCAACAACATATTCGGTGTTTTCTGTTATGAAAGATGAACTATGGTTACCTGCACTATTAGGAACTTCAATAATTTCTTCGGTTTCAAACGTTTTTAGGCTAATCCTTGCAATACGAGGTGTATTATTACCATTGATAAATACCCAACGCCCATCTAATTCTCCATTTGTTTGAGAGATATCAGGGTGGTGAGAATCATCCCAAGGTACCATACCAAAAGATGTATTCAACATCGGTTTAGTCTCTTCTGAGTATCCGTAACCTGTAGTTGGGAATTGAGAAAAAACAGGAATTTCTTTAAACATTCTACCAGAAGGTAAGCCGTAAACAGTTAAGTTACCACTATAACCACCAGATATAAATGCATAAAATTCGTCATATTCACCTGGGGCAACATATACTTTTTCAGCATTACTGCTGTTCAAAGCCCCATTACTACCAGATGATTTGCCATTGTTATTTCCACAACTACCTAATAAAAAAGTGGCTGATAAGAATAACATTGTAAATTTAAAAGTTGTTTTCATATTATATTCGTTTTAATTTAAAGTTTGGTTTATTTTAAAGTTCTAAAGTATTCTAAAATAGCTCTAGCTTCTTCTTCAGTTAAATTCTGATTGGCCATAGGTGATAGATACTCAGCTAATAAGGCTTTTGCGATTGGGTCTTTTTGAACCATTTCATCAGGATTCAAGATCATATTCATGATCCATTCTGGTGATCTTCTTTCCATAATACCTTTAGGTGCAGGACCCACAAACCTTTTATCCGGTTTATGGCAAGCAGAACACATCTTTACATATACCTCTTCACCGGTTTTTGCGAGATCCATATCAATCTCATCGGCCAGGGTTATGCTTGTAATTGGGCCTATGCCCTTGTTTTTCATTGGATCGGCGTCAGCAACTTCTTCTATTACTTCCTGTTTTACTTCAGGATTCTCTTTATTTGACTTATCACCACAACTTGTCATAAAAGTGAGTGATAAAGCCAATACGCTTAACATTATTTTTTTCATTAATTATTGTTTATAGTTATTATTTTAGTTTGATTATTATATTATTCTTCTTCTGGTACTAGTACGTCACCAATAACATGTATCCATCCATTACTAACCTGTACCGTTTTTAAAATTTTTGTGCCACCTACGTAAATACCATCATCTTTTTGAACAACATCTAAATATTTTCCAGAAGCCATATATAATTTTCGTCCTTTTTTGGCTTCTTTTTCCAATTGTGTATCAGGATAATTTGCAGGAGCAACATGATTCACTAAAATAAAAGCGAGTTGCTCTTTGTTTTCTGGTTTAACCAAAGTTTCTACTGTACCCTCAGGCAGTTTTCCAAAAGCATCATTGGTTGGCGCAAATATGGTTAGCGGACCAACGTTTACAACAGCATTTTCGACGCCCGCAGCTTCAATTGCTGTTACCAGCGTTGAAAAATCATCTATAGATTTAGCGACTTGTAAGGCATTAGCTTCTGAAACCTCATCAACAACGGATGCTTGTCCTTCATTTACTTGTTCTTCGGTTGTGGTACTTGTGTCGTTCTGGTTATTTGTTTCGGTTGTTTTCTTACAAGCAAAAAATAACAAAAGCGACATCATAATAATGATTGTTTGCTTTGATTTCATTGTATTTAGTTTAGATTATTAATTATTTAAGTTTAATTGGTGCAAAATTATAGACCAGTAACGTTTATAAATATGATAATTATCATATAAAAAGATAATTTTATCTTTTTATTTTGCTACCTGATAAAGGTAATTAATTATGTTGTCAAAATCAAGTAAATATGCAATAAGGGCTGTTTTATATTTATCCATAAATTCTGATGATAACAACAAGCTCAGTCCGATTGAAATTGCAGAATCTATTGATATTCCGGCACCGTTTATTGCCAAGATATTACAAGAGTTGACAAAACGAGGATTAATTTCTTCACTTAAAGGTAGAGGAGGGGGATTTTACTTAACTGAAAAGAATAAAAAGAACTCACTAATATCCATTGTTGATAGTATTGATGGTGTTGATAAATTTCAGGAATGTATGTTAGGCTTGCCCGTTTGCAGCGATTTAAATCCTTGTCCTATGCATAATACCTTAGCAC
>CBDUPN010000025.1:0-22641 GCA_965369125.1 uncultured Aureibaculum sp.
TATTTAAATTAATACCTATTTTTTGTTACGTACTTATATATACGGCATATGGTTGGAAAATGTTACAAAAGGAGTAAAAATAATTTTTAAAAGCGACCTATTTAATTAATAAAATTAACGCACGATTGAATAATTTAAAATTTTAACCTAATTAAGAATTTATTTATATTTACTATGTTTTTTGATTCAATTAAAGAAAACATCGTGTAATATTTAATGAATTTTGGTACATATTAAATGTTCAATATAATTAACTTTCTTCTTATTGCCGGGGTAATTCAAGGGGTTATATTTAATATTGTTACACTTTCTTCAAGGAAAAAAATTGAAAAAACCATAATTTATTTAAATCTGGTTGTGATTTTCATTTCCTTAAATAATCTTCAAGCATGGTCAATAGATAATGATTATATACTTTCTAACTTTTATATAAAATATTTAAAAATACCGTGGTATATGCTAACATTTTCAATGTTTTATGCATTCCTGTTGCACTACCTCCAAATTGAAAAGAAAATACTGACTTTTGTAAGATTATCGATCTTTTTATTTGCGTTTGAATTTTTATTTCGTTCTGCATTGATCGGATATCTCTATGTGGCTAATTTAGAAATTGAAGCGGCGGGCATTGTAAAAATCTACAGTAGAATTGAGGAGATTCTAAATGCCGTTTATTGTGTTTTTATTTTTATAAAGTCCTTTCAGGTGATGTTTAAGGAAGAAAAATTATTTTCTTATGTGGCACAATTTGATAATTTGAAATGGATCAAAACATTTTTATTTTTAGGAATAGTCATCGTGTTTTTCTGGATATTCGCAATTGTACTTAGTATTTATTATAACAATCAGAACTTTTATTTACCATTGCGATTTTTCACTTCGGTATTATTATATTGGATTGGTTATCAGGGATATATTCGATTAAAGTTTGTGAAAGACAGGATTTCATTAAGAAACGACCTAACCAAAGTGAACGATCAAAAGGAATTTCATACCACAGAAAAACAAAAAAATGATTTTGAAAAAGTTGATTTCTTTATTAAAAGTAAAAAAAGATATTTGGATCCAAATTTTAATTTGGAAAGCCTGGCAGATGATCTCGACGTAAGTGTCAGTTTTTTATCTCCCTTAATTAATAAACATAGTGGTAATAATTTTTCTGATTATATAAATAGATTTCGAGTGAACCAGGTTAAAAAATTATTAACGAATCACAACTATAATCATTACGATATTGTCTCCATAGGCTTAGAATGCGGTTTTAATTCAAAGTCTGCCTTTTATAGCTCTTTTAAAAAGTTCACCAATCAAACGCCAAAGGATTATAAAAATAATTTTATTAAATAGGTGTCCTGAAATCTCTATCACTATAACATTACGGATATTCATTTTTTTAGGGTTAATACATTTGATCAATAATTCATCGTTTTGAATTTGAATCTATTATTAGTCATTAAAGCTTATCCATTATGAGAACAATTAAAAAACAAATCAAATTAATCTCTTTAGTATTTGCACACTTAGTATTGTTTCAAAGTTGCAAAGCATACTATAAAGATTCTGTAACATTAGAACAAGCCTTTAATGCCCAGAGGAGAGCAAAAATTGAAACAAATTCAAGTCAAATTATAAAATTAAAATCCATAAATAAGGAAAACAACAAATACTATGGTATAAAAAAAGTAAATGGTGAATTTATCAAAATTCCTATCGATGAAAACAGTTTGAATAAAATTAGGCTTGAGAACAAATCTATGTCAAAAGTTTTAACCATTGCCACTTCTTTAGGGGTAGCAGGTTTAGTATTACTTGTAATTGAAGTTGTTGCATTGAATAATTTTTGGAATGATTTTGGAGTAGGAGATATCAACTTGAATTAATGTGGACCTATCAATATTTTAATAGATCCTTCCCAGGAAATGGGTAGTGATCGATATAATTGTATATAATCACTAAATGAGATAATTTATAAAAACTAACATCATGATCATAATGTTTCTAATATATGTGATAAAAAAAGTGATTGTAGAGCTTAATAAATTAGTGGTCTTAGCTCTATTTAAAAGGTTATTTTCTAAATTTAAATATATTGTACCATTTTTATTATTGTCAAATACGAGTATTCATGATAGGGATGTAAAAGTTGAGACCATAATGTTCAACATTATGAAAAAAGAAACGAATATTGGCACCATTACTATAAATAAATCGATATCTGAACTAATAACAACATACCATGTCAATAGTAATATATTGGCAAAATTGATATTGACATTTAAGATTAACTGTGAAGAGAGATCTGTTTTCAAAAATGACACTTTAGTATTCTCTTCGGTGTATAGAACCCTGAATAATAAAGAAAAAGTAAATCAATCATTAGAATTTATTAATGGTAATTATTATTTACAAGAGGAGGGTAAGAAGGTACTACTTAATATTGAAACAATTCGACAGAACCTGGTAACACTTTATTTTGTTGAGCCTATAGGTATTAATAAAGTGTTCTGTGATAAGCAAAATTTAATGGTGAATTTAATCTACTTAAAAAAAGGAAAATATAAGGTTGTTTTCCCTAATGGTGATTATAATATATTTTATTATATAAATGGAAAATGTTCGATGATCGAAGCCGTAAATTCATGGTGCGAGGTTAAGTTAATACCAACTTATTAAGAACATCAATAATAATATGCATGATATAAATCATGTCAATATAAAAAAATTGTTATAAATTTAAGAATAAACAATAATGGAAAATGCAATTCAACTATATTACTTAATTTCTCTTAGTTTTATAGTTTACTTCATTATAAGTTATGTGTCTAAAATTTTAAAGGTTCAAAATGTAGCAACCGCCATTTCGACCAAGAATGGATTAAGTCTCATAAACATTAAACATATCTTAGGAATAATTTTATTTGGGATTATTTTTTTTCTATTAGTCCCGAATTATCGTTCCCTTTTGGTCATTCAAGAGTTTCCAGGGTTAATCCTTTTATTATTATTTTTAGTCACTGTTTTCATATCCGCTTTACTTGCTTCTAATTCAGCCAAAGACAAAATTATTGCTCAAACAGAAACAATCCATTACACAATTAATGATAAATCCTTTTATTTTATAATTCGTATCGTTTTTTTGTTTTCTTATGAATTCTTTTTCAGAGGTGTATTGTTCTTTTCATTATTGGAATTGAATGGACTTTTCATAGCTATTACAATTACGACATTATTATATGTTTTGATACATGTTTTTGATGCAAAAAAAGAAATTATAGGCGCTATTCCTTTTGGAATTATTTTATGCCTATTTAGTTATTATACCCATAGTATTTGGATGGCATTTTTAATTCATATGACCTTATCTGTAGTGTACGAACTCTCAATACTTAAACCATTATCTCATAAAATAAAATTACCATGAAAGTATTTTTAACCGGAGCCACTGGATATATAGGTCATCAATTAGCGATTGAGTTGGCAAATCAGAATTATGAGGTAACTGCTCTTGTGAGGGATCCGAAATCAAATAATGTACCTAAGCACCACAACGTGATTCCAATTAAAGGAGATATATGTAATTACGAATCGGTTAACAAAGCCATTAAGAACTGTGATTATGTTTTTCATACGGCTGCGTTTACCGATCTAAAGTGTAATAAGCTTGATAATTTTTATGATAATAACGTTACAGGAACCTTTAATATCTTAAAAGCCTCGTTAGAGAACAATATCAAAAAAGTAATTCATACAAGCACTTTGTCTGTATTTGGTCCATCATTATATCAAATACCCATTACTGAACTTCAGCCCAGAATGACATCATACGCAAATGATTACGAATTAACGAAGAAAATGTCTGAAGACCTGGTCTTAAAATTTGTAAAAAAAGGATTGCCCAGCACCATTTTAAATGTTACAAGAGTTTATGGTCCGGGGCTTAATACACATTCAAATGGAGTGAATAAAATAATTGCTAAAATTATATTTGATAGGGTGCTTCTAGTACCTTCTAACCTTAAGGTTGAAGCGAATTATGTTTATATTGACGATGTTGTCAATGCCCAAATGCTTGCTTTGAAACATGGTATTTCAGGAGAAAAATATATCATTGGTGGAGAGAATATAGATTATGACGGTTTATTTAAAAAGATCATAAACCTTTCTAAAAGCGACATTTCGATTTTTAAAATTAACTACAACTTTATTAAAAATGCTTTTGCTTTAAAAGCAAATCTTAACTCAGTATTAGGAATGAATGGGTCAATTACTCCTAAAGTTTTAGATTCATTATTTACACATAGAAGTGCTTCATCAGAAAAAGCAATTTCTTCATTAAATTATAAAATAACTACATTGGATAAAGGCTTAGAACAGACCATTCAGTTTTTAAGGTAATAAATATGGAAAAACAGTATACACTTTTAACAGGGGCTAGTCAGGGATTAGGCAAAGCGATGACCTTTGAGCTGGCAGAAAGAGGAATGAATCTTATTTTAGTGGCGTTGCCCGATTCTGGTTTAAAGGATCTTTCAAGTTTTATCGAGGAAAACTATGCCGTTGATGTCCATTTTTTGGAATTGGATCTGAGTAAATCCGATAATTATTATAAAATTTCAAGATATATCGACAAATCTAATATTAATTTAAAATTTTTAATCAATAATGCGGGAGTTCTCAGCAGGGGTTTATTTGAAGAACTAGACGATCGATTTATTCATGATCAGATCATGGTTAATGTTACGGCTCCTACGATGCTGACAAGACTTCTTTTGAAAAATCTTAAAAAGAATTCACCTTCTGGAATTCTAAACGTGAGCAGTTTGGCAAGCTTTTTCCCACTTCCTAAAAAACAAGTGTATTGCGCTACAAAAGCGTATTTAAGTTCGTTTTCCAAAAGCCTGAGAAAAGAGCTGAAAAAAGATCATATTTCAGTGAGTGTGGTGAGTCCGGGTAGTTTAAACACAACAACTAAATTATGCTGTCAAAATAAAAAACTAGGCTGGATAAATAAACAATCTGTATTAGACCCGGAAAGCGTGGCCAAAACAGCCATTAATGGAATGTTTACTGGAAAGAAAGAAATAATACCGGGATTTATCAATAATTGTTTTGTAAAAATTGATAAGATACTACCAGAATATATTGAAGATAAATTAACGAATAATGAAATAAAAAAAATTGAGGTGTTAACCTAAATCTTGATTGTTTAACCGAGTTGACATCTTTAGACAAATAAAAAAGCCTATCAAACTTTGATAGGCTTTAACTATTTATTTACAAAGAATTAATCTTCTTTTTTATCTTCTCTTGGTTTTCTATCGTCTCTGCGATTATCGCGCCCACGATTGTCTCTACCTCTATTATCTCTTCCGCGACTATCTCTTCCTCTGCTATCATTGCTTCTTGGAGGTCTTTCTACAAAACCTTCTGGCTTTGGCAATAAAGCCTTACGAGATACTTTTTCCTTACGTGTTCTTGGGTCAACGCCAAAATATTTAACATCAAAAACATCACCGATATTTACCACATCTGTAACATTATTGGTACGTTCCCAAGCCAGTTCACTAACATGCAATAAAACTTCGTTTCCTGGAGCATCCATATATTCTACCACCGCACCAAAGTCTAGTATTTTTATGACTTTAACTTCATAAACACTTCCTTTATCCGGTTTGAACATTAAAGAATCTATTTTTGCAAGAACTGCATCAATACCTTCTTGTCCCGTACCCAAAATTTCAACAATGCCTTCTTCCGTAACAGGATCTTCGTTTATAACAATCGTAGTACCAGTTTCTTTTTGTAACTCTTGAATTACTTTTCCACCAGGTCCAATTAATGCTCCGATAAATTCGTTCGGAATTACCCTTGTAACCATTTTAGGGGCATGTGCTTTCACATCTTCATTAGGCGTAGCGATCGTTTCTATTAATTTTCCAAGGATGTGAATACGTCCTGCTTGTGCTTGCTTTAATGCTTTTACAAGAATTTCATAAGATAATCCTTTTACTTTAATATCCATTTGACAAGCTGTAATACCATCGGCAGTACCTGTTACTTTAAAATCCATATCACCTAAATGATCTTCATCACCTAATATATCAGACAAGACAGCATATTTACCAGATTCTGTATCAGTAATTAATCCCATGGCAATACCAGAAACCGGTTTTTTTAATTGTACACCAGCATCCATCAATGCCATAGTACCAGAGCAAACGGTTGCCATAGATGACGAACCATTACTTTCTAATACTTCACTAACTACGCGAACTGTATATGGACAATCTTCAGGAACCATACCTTTTAAGGCACGTTGTGCCAAATTACCATGACCTACTTCTCTACGTGAGGTACCTCTAATGGGCCTTGCTTCTCCTGTTGAAAAAGGAGGAAAATTATAATGTAAATAGAAACGCTCTTCTCCTTCGAAAGAAGGCATATCTATTTGATTTGCTTCTCTTGATGTTCCCAAGGTAACCGTTGCCAACGCTTGAGTTTCTCCTCTTGTAAAGATGGCAGAACCATGGGTAGACGGTAAATAATCTATTTCACACCAAATAGGTCTTATCTCATCCGTTTTACGACCGTCTAATCTTAATCCTTCATTCAAGGTAAGATCTCTAACCGCAGCTTTTTCTGCTTTAGAATAATATTTAGAGATCATATCTCCATATTCAGCGAGCTCTTCCTCGGTAAAAGAAGCTTTTATTTCCTCTTTTATACTTTCAAAGGCAGCACTTCTTTCATGTTTGGCAGAACCTGCTTTTGCAACCGCATATACTTTGTCATAGGCCATATCGTGAATCTTTTTAGCCAGATCTTCATCTTCCTTGGCTGTTTCGTATTCACGAGTTTCTTTTTGTCCGAACGCTTTGGCTAATTTTACCTGTGCAGCACATTGTATTTTAATAGCTTCGTGTGCAAACTTAATAGCTTCAACCATTTCTTCTTCTGAGATCTCTCCCATTTCACCTTCAACCATCATTACTGAATCTGCAGAAGCGCCGATCATCATATCGATGTCTGATTCCAATAGCTGCGCTCTGGTTGGATTTATGACAAATTCGCCATTTACCCTTCCAACGCGTGCTTCAGAAATAGGACATTCAAACGGAAAATCTGATAACTGAATAGCTGCAGAAGCTGCTAATCCGGCCATAGCATCGGGCATCACATTGTCGTCATGTGACATTAACTGTATCATTACCTGAGTTTCAGAATGATAATCTTTTGGAAATAATGGACGTAGAACGCGGTCTACTAAACGCATCGTTAATACTTCCCCATCACTAGGTCTTGCTTCTCTTTTAAAGAAACCACCTGGATAACGCCCTGAAGCGGCAAATTTTTCTCTGTAGTCTACCGTTAATGGTAAAAAATCTACATCACTTTGTTTGTAATTGGAAACAACAGTACACAATAACATACATTTTCCGGATTGAACAACAACCGACCCGTGGGCTTGCTTTGCTAATTTTCCGGTTTCAATTGAGATGGTTCTTCCATCTCCTAAATCGATAATTTCGGTATAAACCTTAGGTATCATAAATAATTTTTTAATTAAACAATTGGTCTTTAGTTGTTGTGTTGTGTGTTAACCAATGAAAAGTCTAAAAAGGCTTTTTTATTTTTCCGCTATAGCGGAATTATTTAAAGAATTTAGTTAAATATGTTGGATAATATAAAAAAGAGAGGCAATGCGCCTCTCTATTGATTATTTTCTTAATCCTAATTCTTTAACTATTTCACGATATCTTACAATATCTTTTTTCATTAAATAGTCTAGTAAACTTCTACGTTTACCAACTAATTTTACTAGGGAACGCTCTGTATTATAATCTTTACGATTCTTTTTTAAGTGTTCTGTTAAGTGGTTAATTCTGTAGGTAAATAAGGCTATTTGTCCTTCAGATGAACCGGTGTCTTTTGCAGATTTTCCATGTTTTTTGAAAATCTCGGCTTTTTTTTCAGCTGCTAAATACATGCTAACATTAAATTTTAATTAATAATTTTTATGTACTGATATTCTATCAGGCGGCAAATATAAAACTATTATTTTGATTAGCAATATATTGTACAGCTCAGTTTTAGATTTATTGAAATAAAAAACGGCACCTTTTTAAACCTTTTAAGGATTGGCAAGTCATAGGTACATAAACTTTTAAAATTTGTAAAATGAAAAGACAAAAACTAAAAATTGGAATGATTGCTTTGGCACTTTTTGGATTAGTGCTAAGCAGCTGTAATGATAGCGCTATTATCGAAGACGATTTAAATGTAGAAGCTATAGATTTAAAAGCGGCAGAAAGCGAAGCGGAGATCGATCAGGTTTCTGACGAGACCAGTAGCATTATTGAAGAAGCCTTTTTAATGCAAGAACACCCAGATACTAAAACACATCCAATAACTGACCGTTATTTGCCAGATTGTGTTACAATAACTGTTGTTATTGTTCAAAACATGAAAACTGTTACGATAGATTTTGGTGAAGGATGCGAATTACGTAATGGAAATTATGTTAGTGGGAAAATAATGTTAGTATATGAAAAAGACCCTGAAGCGGCTTCAAGAATGATTACTTATGCATTTGAAGATTTTTATTTTAACCGTAAAAATGTTGAAGGCGGTGGGTCTATTTTAAGAGAAAAGTCAAATGAGAATGGTAACCCTCAGTCAACTAAAACTTTTGACATTACTGTTACCTGGCCTGATGGATTGTTTGCCAGTAAAGAAGGTGTTAAGATGAGAGAATGGATTGAAGGTGTTGATACACATGCCTGGGGTGACAATGTATTTTTAATCACCGGACATTGGAAATTTATCAAAAAAGACGGAACGGAACTTACAGCTTCAATTATAGAAGCCTTGCGAAGAGAATTGGCTTGTAAATTCATCGTGAGTGGTATTGTTGAACTATCTAAGAATGAAAACAATGCTGTATTGGATTATGGAGATGGTGAATGTGACGATTTGGCAACGGTTAGCATTAACGGTGGTGAAGAAAGAGAAATTCATTTGAGCAATTTCTAAAATGGAGTAGATAAAAAAAAGAGCGGTTTAACCGCTCTTTTTTTATGACCTTATTGGAATATTTTGAATGAGATCAATATATAAATTGATCTGTTTTTTCAGATCTTTTCTTTCAATAATTTTATCCAGAAATCCATGTTCTAAAACAAATTCAGACCGCTGAAATCCTTCCGGAAGGTCTTTACCTGTTGTGTCTTTAACAACCCTTGGCCCTGCAAAGGCTACAAGTGCATTTGGCTCTGCGAAATTCACATCACCTAACATGGCATAAGAGGCCGTTGTACCACCTGTTGTGGGATCTGTACACAATGAAATATAAGGAATACCGGCTTCTGAAAGTTGCGCCAATTTTGCCGAAGTTTTTACCAGTTGCATCAGCGATAAAGACGCTTCCTGCATGCGGGCACCACCGGATTTAGAGATCATTAAAAAGGGAACTTTATTCTTAATTGAATAATCAATGGCTCTGGCAATTTTTTCGCCAACAACGCTACCCATAGATCCGCCAATAAAAGCAAAATCCATGGCTGCTACCACTAAATCCTTACCTAATGATTTTCCAACAGCCGTTCTTACTGCGTCTTTTAATTTTGTCTTATCCATCGCCTCTTTAAGCCGATCGGTATACTTTTTAGTATCTACAAAATTTAAAGGGTCTTTTGAAACAATGTTGGCATTAAGCTCTTTGTATTTATTATCGTCGAATAAAATTTCGAAATACTCATTGCTGCCAATCCTTACGTGATAACCGTCTTCCGGACTCACATAATAATTCTCTTTCAACTCCTCCGTATCGACAATTTTACCACTAGGGGTTTTATACCACAGACCTTTCGGAACGTCTTTCTTGTCTTCGGTAGCCGTTTGAATTCCTTTATCTTTACGCTTAAACCAGGATGACATAAACTATATAATTTGGGCAAGCAAGTTAATAAAAATTAAAGAAGCTTTGTAAAAACTTAATTAAGAAATAACATGTATATCGATTACTTATCGGTAAATAGTCTGATTATAAAGTATTTACATTGTTTAAGTCTTCAAATGCCTGTTTTATTCTGGCGACAAATGTTAACTCACCTTCTCTAAGCCATTTTCTAGGATCATAATATTTTTTATTTGGCAGATCATCACCTTCAGGGTTACCAATTTGGCTTTGTAAATAGGCTGTTTTATCTGCCATATAATCTCTAATTCCGGTCATAAAACCATATTGAAGATCTGTATCAATATTCATTTTAATTACACCATATCCAATAGCTTCTCGAATTTCTTCAACAGTAGAACCAGAACCACCATGGAAAACAAAATCTATGGGATTATGACCTGTTTTAAACTTTTTTTGAACATATTCTTGAGAATTTTTAAGAATCTTTGGCGTCAATTTCACATTTCCGGGCTTATAAACACCATGTACATTTCCAAAAGCTGCTGCTATGGTAAACCTATCGCTAACTTTTTTTAATTCTTCATACGCATAAGCAACTTCTTCGGGCTGTGTGTATAGCTTTGAGCTATCTACATCGGTATTGTCTACACCGTCTTCTTCCCCGCCAGTAATACCAAGTTCAATTTCCAGGGTCATCCCCATTTTACTCATTCGCTTCAAATATTTTTTACAAATTTCAATATTTTCTTCAATGGGTTCTTCAGAAAGATCGATCATGTGCGAACTATATAGGGGCTTACCTGTTTCGGCAAAATGCTTTTCACCTGCATCCAATAAACCATCTATCCATGGTAATAGCTTTTTAGCGCAGTGGTCGGTATGTAAAATGACAGGAACACCATAGGCCTCGGACAATAAATGAACATGTTTAGCTCCCGCAACTGCTCCCGCAATAGCCGCTTTTTCATTTTCATTAGATAATCCTTTACCTGCATTAAAATGAGCACCACCATTCGAAAATTGGATGATTACAGGGGCATTTAACGCTGCTGCCGCCTCTAAAACACCATTAATTGTATTAGAACCAGTAACATTGGCAGCAGGTAGCGCAAAGTTTTTCGCTTTAGCCAGTTTAAAAATTTCTTGTACTTGATCGCCAGTAGCAACACCGGGTTTTATATTATGAGCCATAACTTTTAGTATAATGTTAATAAACCTTAAAATTACTAAAAATAAATGTTATGGATTCAGAAAAAAAGCGAAATCGTTATCGTTAAAAATAATCCTAAAGATGAAATTTTAGAAAGGATAATTTATACCTATATTATATACGGCATGCCCAAAATTATAATTCTGGAACCATTTGTTCGAAGATGATAAATAAGGTTCATAGGTTTTAAATCCGATATCAAATCGAAAGACTAGAAATCCGAAGTCATACCGTATTCCAAATCCAGAACCAATTGCAATATCTTTTAATGAAGATAATCCCGTAAATTTTCCTTTGTCTGAAGTAACTGCTGAATTTGTTATATCCCATATATTTCCTGCGTCGACAAAAAAGGCGCTATAAATACTGTTGATAACCTTAAATCTGTATTCAAAATTTGTTGTAATTTTAAAATTACCTGTATTAAATTCTAATGAACTATCTTCAGAACCCGGACCTAGGTCAAAAGTTCGCCAGGCCCTGATATCATTAGAACCTCCTGCTCTATAACTTCTGCTGAAAGGTATTACATCAGAATTGCCAAAAGGTATTGCGATTCCTATAAAACTTCGATGAACAAAAGACGTATTGGGATTGATTCCCCAATATTTTCTGTATTCAACTTCAGTTTTTAAGTATTGGGCTACTGGCAAGCCAAATAATTTTCTCCTTGAACCGTCTGTGGGTCTATTAATAAAGGCTGAGGTAATACTACCTGAAGATATAATTCTACCGGTAAAACTGGAATAACTATTGTCATTAAAATTTTCTCTATTGGTATAATTAAAAGTATACGAAAGAACCGGAACCAAAACATCTTCAATCAATATTTCTCTCCTCTCATTGACCTCTTGTACTACTAAAAATTCTGTTTCATTCGTTGTTTCGTAATTTCCGGCAAGTATAAAATCGATATATTCTTCTGAATAAAGTGGGTTTAGATCGCCGTCTTCATTAAACCAAATAATATCTTGTGTGTCTTCTGGAACAATTGTTTTTGAGACTTCGTTCAGTTTTTCATATTCAGAATTAAAAATTGAAAAATAATTGTCAACATTTTGATTTTTAATGTATTGAACATTTAATAATTCAAATTTATGATCGGTGGTTGTTTTGCTTCTCCAGGTATAATTAATACCTCCAGTTATATTTTGACGGTCTAAACCGATATTACGTTGGAAATTTAATGCCAAACCGATGTTTGTTTTTGGTGTCATCCTTTTTGGGATCAATCTTTTTGTGTTGGCAGGAAATAAAATACGTGGTATTTTAAGAGTGGCACTAGATCCAATTTCAAAGGCATTAAAGAATTTAGAATTATCAGAACCATCTTTGGTACTTAAAAAAGAACCTTGAAACGACAACTCTATTACTTCTGCACCCCTGAAAATATTACGGTTCAACATCGAAAATTTACCAAGAACACCAAATGGTTTAATGTTGGAAGTTGTAAGTTCTGTATCAAAACCAATGGTATAATTTTTAAGCGGCGTTAAATATATATTTGCAGTTAAAGATTCGTCTTCATTGTCGATATATTTGATATCCACCGAAGGCCTGAAATTTTGGAGATCTCGTAAATACCTTCTTGTAAGATCCCTTTCAGAATCCCTATAAATACTATCGGGTTGTATCACAATTGCATTCGCCAAATATTTAGGATTATACCTTAATTTATCTACCGAATAAAAAGTATAGCCTTTATAATAAATAGAATCTCGTTGGGGTTGATTTTTGGTATTAAAAGAAAAATCTGTAAAAACATTTACATTCTTGACTTTTCTAATTTTAAAAGGTGCCGTATAAACACTATCATTTGTTTCTATAATTCGATCGGGAATCTTTAATAGTATATTCTTTTTATGAGAGGTGGTTAATGAATCTATCCAGAACTCAATAATATTTTTACCAAAATAATAAATACCCGAATTTCGATATAAAGTAACGAGACGATTTTCTTCTTTTTCTAAATTAGCATATTCAATCTGTTTGCCCCTTACAACAAAAGACTTTTTCTTGTTTTCTTGATAAATTGAATCTAAGATAGGAGATTTAATAGAAGTATTAATGGTATCTATAAAATAGGGATCGTAGGTATTTACTAAATAATCTACGACCACTTTTTTATTTTCTTTTTTATTTTCTTTATAAGACACTTCGGCATCAAAATATCCCTTGCTCTGATAATATTTGCCCAAAGATTTTACTGAGCGTTTAATTTCTGTACTATCAGAAATAACAGGAGGATTACCATTTCTTAAAAACCAACCATTTAACCCCTTATAGGTTTTACCTATGGCAGTTACTTGTTTTTCCGAAAACACTTTAGTAAGTTTTTTTTCGGTTTTGGGATTTTCTTCTAACCACTCCTCAAATCTAGTTTCGTAGTCTGGATTGCCCATGTTGTATAAATGTAATGAAAAGGGGAATCCTAAAACTTTTTGATTTGGCTGCTGTCTTAAATAACTGGCAATTTCCTGATTGGAGGTAGTCTTTTCATTAACAATTATCCTATTCTTTTCTAACAAATAATTACCATCTGTAACTCGTTTGGTCACATCACATGAAAATATAACAATAAGAAATAAAATAAATACTGTTATTTTAGCAATATAGTTAGACAATGCAGTTCTGGCTTTATTAAACGAAAATATTAAATACTACTTTAAATAAGCTGCAATTAACAACAAATGTTGAAATTAGCAGACGATTGATTCAAAATTAATACTAATTAATGTTAAGCAAAAATCAAATTAAATTTATAACGAGTCTACAGCAAAAAAAGTACCGTTTTCAAAATGGGTTATTTATTGCGGAAGGCGTAAAAGTAGTTAACGAATTGATCAACTCGAGCTTTGAACTCGAAAAATTATATTGCACAGAAGATCTAGGCATATCTTTAGCGAATTATAAGCCTGAGATTTTATCCGAAAAAGAACTAATAAAGATCAGTGGTTTATCAACTCCTAATAAGGTGTTGGGATTATTTAAAATCCCTTCTGCTACTAACATTTTAATGGAAGGACTTGTACTAGCACTTGATGATATTAGCGATCCGGGAAACCTCGGAACAATTATTAGGTTATGTGATTGGTTTGGTGTTCAATATTTAATTTGTTCGAAAAACACCGTCGATTGTTATAATCCTAAGGTTGTTCAAGCAACCATGGGATCTTTAGCGAGAGTGCATATAAGCTATGTCGATCTTGATCAATTTTTAAATGAAACTTCCCTGCCTATTTACGGAGCAACGATGGACGGAGAGCATATTGCTAAATTATCCTTAGAAAAAAATGCCATTATAGTTATGGGAAATGAATCACATGGTTTATCGAATGAAATAGAAACATTGGTAACGGAAAAAATTACCATCCCAAAATTTAGTAGGTCAAAAGATATTGATAGTTTAAATGTAGCGACCGCTACGGCTATTATTTTAAATGAATTTCGAAGGACTTAAAATTATTCAAAGGTAAAATTGATAAATACCCCTCTGGTTCCAAAATAATTTATGGGCAATGTCCAAGGACTGGAAGGAAGATTATCCGGCACTATTTCATTGCTTATTGCAAATATCCCTCTTATGGAAGGAGAAAATTTAAAGTAATATAAATAGAGGTCGACCCCAACACCCACTTCGTACATAAAGTTATTGGTTTTCATTCTAAATTGTCCTTCAAAATTGTCATTTACATTATTTTGATTACTCGAAAAATTATAATCATAAGACACACCGCCAATCAAAAAAGCCCGCATATTATCTAACCTATTGGTGCTAAACTTTAATAATAAAGGCAATCTGAAATAAGTGCCAGGCACTTCCCGAATACTTTCGTTTTCAGGTATAAATGCATGATTAAATGTTAATGTCTTGGTATTACTGGATAATCCGGGCTCAAAGCGTAAGTTAATATTATCATGTAATTTATAATCAATTACGAGTCCAATATTAAATCCAATAGCTTCTTCAACAGTTAAGAAATTTGGATCTTGAGGATTTAAAAAATCGGGATCGTTATAACTTACCTTAAAACTTTTTTTATTTAAACCTAAATAATAGCCAAAGTGTAGTTGTTTCTTATCGAAATTTGGAAGATATTCAATTCTGTCTTTTTTTTGAGCAACCATTGGGTTGCTAAACAAAATCATTAAACTAACTATACACAAAAAAATTCGTTTCATCTGTTTATTTTGTTGCGGTATAAATGGAGGCGGCTCCAAAGGTTAAGGGTTTGTTAGTTGCATTATTAAACCCATTTTTCTCCAAAATATTGTTGAACATTATTCCATAAGGAAAAGCTGCTGCAGATTCAGGCAGATATGTATAGGCCTTTTTATCTTTAGAAAACAATTTTCCAATAGTTGGAATGATATATTTTGAATAAAAATTGAATATTTTTTTTATTACATAATTATCTGGTTGGGACGTTTCAAGCACAACAAAAATGCCACTTGGCTTTAATACCCTGTGAATTTCTTGTAATCCTTTATCGAGATCTTCAAAATTCCTTACTCCAAAACCTACAGTAATGGCATCAAAACTATTATCCTCAAAAGGAAGATTCTCTGAGTCGCCTAAGACCATTTCTATTAAATTATCAAGTTTTTTATTTTTAACCTTTTCGATACCGATTTCCAGCATTCCCTTCGATAAGTCAAGACCTACAATTTTTTTGGGATTCAATTTTGATAACATTATAGCAAAATCTCCTGTTCCGGTAGCTATATCCAAAACCGTTTCCGGATTTTTTTCTTTTACAATTTGCACAACTTTTTTCCGCCATTTCATGTCAATTCCCAAGGTCATCATACGATTTAAAAAATCATAATTATGCGAAACATTATCGAACATCTCTGAAACTTGCTCTTTTTTACTGAGTTCAGAATTTTTATATGGCGTAACTTTTGTACTCATCAAAAATATTTGGGCAAAGATACATATTCAGACTAATTAATAATATATGTGTAGGTATTTAATAAATAAGAGAATATAATTCGGCAAACACTTGACAAGCCCTATGCCGATATTGTATATTTGCACTCATTTTTTCTAAAAAAGAAACATAAAACATATGAAATTATCACATTTTAGGTACGAATTACCCGAAGAATTATTGGCAGAATATCCTTCTGAACAAAGAGATGAAGCACGTTTAATGGTGTTAGACAGAAAGACCCAAACTATTGAACATAAGTTGTTTAAGAATTTGGTTGATTATTTCGAGGAAGGTGACGTAATGATTTTTAATAATACCAAGGTATTTCCGGCGCGTTTATATGGTAATAAAGAAAAAACTGGCGCAAGAATTGAAGTTTTTTTATTACGGGAATTGAATGCCGAAAGCCGGTTATGGGATGTTTTGGTTGACCCGGCCCGTAAAATAAGAATTGGTAATAAATTATTTTTTGGTGAAAATGAAGATCTCGTTGCCGAAGTAATAGATAATACTACCTCAAGAGGTAGAACCCTGAGATTTTTATTCGATGGAAGTTATGAGGCATTTAGAAAAAAGCTTAAAGAACTTGGTGAAACACCATTACCTAAATATATTAAAAGAGATGTAGAGCCCTTAGATTATGATAGGTATCAAACTATTTATGCTAAACATGAAGGTGCTGTTGCAGCTCCTACAGCCGGCTTACATTTTTCTAAGCATTTATTAAAACGATTAGAGATAAAAGGTATAGACCTTACCGAAATAACATTGCATGTAGGTTTAGGAACTTTTCAACCTGTAGAGGTAGAAGACCTGTCTAAACACAAGATGGATTCAGAAGAGATTAATATTCCTGAAAAGGCAGTTATTTCAGTAAACAGAGCACTAGAAAATAAAAGAAGGGTTTGTGCCATCGGAACTACTGTAATGAGAACTATCGAAAGTTCTGTTTCGGCAGATCAGCGCTTGAAACCATTCAATGGCTGGACGAACAAATTTATTTTTCCTCCTTATGAATTTAGCATTGCCGACGCTATGGTTACCAATTTCCATACGCCCAAATCTACATTGATGATGATGACTTCTGCTTTTGCAGGTCATGATTTTCTTAAAAAAGCATATACCGAAGCAATTAAAGAAAAATATCAATTTTACTCTTATGGCGACGCCATGTTGATCATTTAAAGATGTTAAAAAAAGCCTTGTAAAATCTGCAAGGCTTTTTTGATTTAAAAATTGTCTTATATTTACAACTTCATGGCTTATAAAACGTTGCGCTAATCTTATGAAAAAATTACTACTACTTTTAGTCTTATCTTTTACCGTATCAATATTCTCTCAGGTAACTAATGAAGGTACACCCGCGAGCTGGGCATTAACTCAAAAGGCAGGATTAAATGCCATTGCTTTACCTGGAATTGATATAAAAAAGATCAAAGCCGAAGATGATATAAATGATAAATTAGAGGCCAAACCTTACAGGGTAGGGGTGCTGCAAAAAGTGAATTATGGATTGGATAATGCTGGAGTGTGGACACAACTTCCGAATGGTGATCGAATTTGGAGAATTGTGTTTAATTCTAAAGATGCCATTCACTTAAGTGTGAATTTTGATCGATTCTATTTGCCTAAAGGAGCCAATATTTATCTATATAACGATGAGAGAACAGACCTGTTAGGGGCATATACAGACACTTCAAACAATGAGGAACAACGACTAGGAACCTGGTTTGTAAACGGAGAAAGACTATGGATTGAATATTATGAGCCTAAAGACATAAAAGATCAAGGAGTATTGAATATTTCATCTGTAATTCATGGTTATAGAATGGGGCATAATTATCAAAAAGGGTATTTAAACGAAAATATTCAAAAAGCGTTGAATGATTCGGGAGATTGTAATCATGACGTCGATTGTCCAATTGGAGCTGATTTTGAAGCCGAAAGAGATTTGTTAAAAAAATCGGTTGCCTTATTAAGTATGAATAACGGATACATTTGTTCAGGTGCCCTGGTTAATAACACTGCTCAAGACAAAACTCCTTATTTTTTAACAGCTAATCATTGTTTTACGGATCCTAACGGGATAGATTCTGACCCTGCATTATATTCAATGCGCTTTAATTGGATTAGCCCCAATCCGGTTTGTGCCGCTACAACAAATAGTTCTACTTCAACTTCTAATATCACATCAGGCGGATCAACATTAATTGCGAAAAACCCTGATTCTGACTTTTTGTTAGTAGAAATTAATAATGCAATTCCGGTTGGTTGGGATGTTACCTATGCCGGATGGGATAGAACCGATAACGACCCTACTTTTGAAGTAGGAATTCATCATCCTAATGGTGATATTATGAAGATATGCAGAGATGATACTGGAGCAGTTAAGGCATCAACTGGATCGGAAGACGTTTGGTTAATATCCGGTGTGGGCGCAGGAACTCTTTTAGATGGTGGTTGGGAAATAGGAGTCACAGAAGGGGGTTCATCAGGGTCACCTTTATTTGACCAAAATGGCAGAATAATAGGGCAGTTATTTGGCGGTACTGCTGCCTGTAACAACACTTTCGATGATAATGGATATGATTTGTATGGAAGATTTGCCATATCATGGGATACAGGATCTTCACCTGCCACAAGATTAAAAGATTGGTTAGACCCTATCGGTGGAGAAGGCTCACCCGTCACATTAGATGCATTGGGAAATGTATTGGCCGTAAACGATGAATATTTAGAAAGAAATATTTCTATTTTCCCTAATCCGACCTCCGGATTTATTCAAATAAAAATAAAAGAATGGGTGAGCGATATGAGATATGAGGTGTATAATGTATTAGGACAAACGCTTAAATCAAATGAATTACAAAATAATGAGATTCTTGATCTTACCGATTTACCTAGTGATATTTACTTTATGAAAATTACCGAATTGGAAACCAATAAGGTTTTGGTGAAGAAAATAGTTCTAAAAAGATAGAAGATAAATCGAATGAAATTTAAAAGTCATGACTATCAACTTGGGGTGATATCATGACTTTTTTATATAAAAAAATTAACCGGTATTTTTTAATAATTGTGTTTATAATCCCTATTCAAGGATTATTTATCATTGGAACCATTGTACATATATAATTCTAATAGGAATTATTTATAGTAAAACGTAAAAAATCGCAATTAATGCACAATATTATTCTAATTCGAAAATATTTATCTTTGCTACTATTAAAATTTTAATATCAATATTATGAGGGAAACATTACTTTCATTTTTTTTAATTTATGCTGTATCTGTTTCATCCCAGATTACCAATATAGGATTTCCGGCTAGTTGGTCCTTAATTCAGAAATCGGATGTAAATGCCATTTCTCTACCTAATATTGAGATAAAAAAAATCAAAGCCGAAGACGACCTTAACTCAAAATCAGTCACAAAACAACCCTACAGGGTTGGGATACCTACTGATGTGAATTATGGGATTGAAAATAATGGATTTTGGACGAATCTTCCTAACGGAGATCGTATATGGCGAATTTTATTTAAATCGGATAATGCCATCCATCTAAGCGTGGTATTTGATAAATTCTACTTACCAAAAGGAGGAAATATTTTTATGTATAATGATGATCGGACAGATTTGTTAGGAGCTTATACAGATATTGAAAATAATGAAAAAGAAGTATTGGCATCATGGTTCGTAAAAGGTGATAAAATATGGATCGAGTACTATGAGCCTAAAGAGGTTAAAGGGCAGGGAAAACTTCATATATCAAAAGTTATTCATGGTTACAGATTCGGACATCATTATCAGAAAGGTTATTATGAAGATTTTCAGAAGGATTTAAACGATTCGGAAGATTGTCATTATGACGTAAACTGCTTTATTGGTTCAGATTTCGAATCTCATAAAGATTTATTAAAAAAATCTGTAGCATTTTTAAACATGGGTGATGGATTTATATGTTCAGGTGCTCTGGTTAATAATACTGCCCAAGATCGAACTCCATATTTTTTATCGGCCAATCATTGTTATGTGAGGAATACCGGATTGGCAGATCCGTCTTTATTCTCCATGCGCTTTAACTGGATTAGTTCAAATCCCGTATGTGCTGAAGCTATTAATAGTACTAATGGGCCTCAAAATATGGTGATGACAGGTTCGACATTTAGGGCCAGGCACGTACTAAGTGATTTTGTTCTAGTTGAAATTGACGGCGTAATTCCTACGGAATGGGATGTGACATATGCAGGTTGGGATAAATCAGAAACCGATCCTACTTTCCAGGTTGGTATTCATCATCCAAAAGGAGATATTATGAAAATTTCAAGAGACAATAATGGAGCCACAAAAATTGTTTATCCTATTGAATCTGAGGATCTTTATGCGTGGTTAATAGAAGGTACTAAAGACAGTTCTAATACTCCTGCCGAGATTCTTGCTGCAGGTTGGGAGATGGGATCAACTGAGGGAGGTTCTTCAGGTTCACCTCTCTTTAATCAAAATGGAAAAATAATTGGTCAGCTTTGGGGTGGCTGGGGTGGTTGTAATGGTTTAAACGATAATTCCGGAGCTGCTCTTTATGGTAGGTTTGCCATTTCATGGGTAAATGGGCTGAAGCAATGGCTAGATCCTTTAAATACAGATCAGGATATTTTGGAAAGTTTACAAGGTGTATTAGCAGTTAATGATGAATTTTTAGAAAATAATATCACAATATTCCCTAACCCAACTGAAGGAGTTCTACAAATTAAAGCTTCTGGATTAATCGGCAATTTAAAATATCATATTTATAATGTTCTTGGACAAAATATAAAATATGACCAATTACAAAATAACACCATTGTAAATCTCAAAAATCTACCTAGCGATATTTACTTCATAAAAATTACCGAGATAGATACTAATAGAAGTTTTGTAAAGAAAATAGTCTTGACAGCACGATAATGTTAGATGGAATAATTATAATATTAAATGCAAAAAAAAAGAGATATACGTGCCTTATCGAAAGAACAACTTCGAGAATTCTTTGTAAATAATAATGATCAAGCCTTTAGGGGTAATCAGGTCTATGAATGGCTCTGGCAAAAAGGAACCCATTCTTTTGAAGATATGACAAATCTGTCAAAAGAAACTAGGGAAATGCTGGAAGAAAACTTTGTGATCAACCATATAAAGGTCGATCAAATGCAGCGATCGAACGACGGGACTATAAAAAATGCCATCAAATTACACGATAAATTGGTGGTTGAATCGGTGTTAATCCCTACAGATAGTAGAACAACGGCATGTGTTTCGAGCCAGGTTGGATGTAGTTTAGATTGCAATTTTTGTGCTACTGCCCGTTTGAAAAGAATGCGAAATTTAAATCCTGATGAAATCTATGACCAGGTTGTGGTTATCGATAAACAGAGTAGACTCTATCACAATCATAAATTATCGAATATCGTTTTTATGGGGATGGGCGAACCTCTATTGAATTATAAAAATGTCTTGGAAGCCATAGAGAAGATCACCTCTGATGAAGGATTAAAAATGTCGCCCAAACGTATAACCCTCTCAACTGTCGGAATTCCAAAAATGATTAAAAAATTAGCGGATGATGAGGTGAAATTTAATTTAGCCGTTTCTTTACATTCGGCCATAGATGAGATAAGGTCTAAGATGATGCCAATCAACGAAAAAAGTAATCTGGCCGAATTATTGGAATCATTACAATATTGGTACGCTAAGACCAAAAGTAAAGTTACTTTTGAATACGTAGTTTGGAAAGGTATTAATGATACACAAAAAGATGTTGATGCCCTTGTGGATTATTGTAAAAAGATTCCTTCTAAAGTAAACCTAATAGAGTATAACGCTATTGATGACGGAGAATTCCAGCAAGCATCACCCAAAGCCATTCAAAGATATGTACATTCATTGGAAGCTAATAAAATCGTAGTCAACGTTCGCAGAAGCAGGGGTAAAGATATAGACGCTGCCTGTGGTCAATTAGCTAATAAAACGGCTTAAAACTATTCTTCGAGCAAACTATTAATGGCATCTAAATTCGGCGCTAATATAATTTCTATACGCCTGTTCTTAGCTTTGCCTGAAACCGAAGAATTACTGGCCACAGGAATGTATTTACTACGACCGGCAGCCGTAATTTGTTTCGGACTCACCCTATTATTTTCCAGAATTCTTACAATGGCTGTAGCACGTTTAGTCGAAAGATCCCAGTTATCTATTATAGCGCCATTTCCTCCGTAAGGAACATCGTCTGTATGTCCTTCGATCAATACGTTTATATCCGGGTTTTGCCTGAGTACAGCAGCTAAATTAACCACTGCTCTTTGGCCTTCACTGCCAACTGCCCAACTACCCGATTCGAATAACAATTTATTTTCCATAGAAACATAAACCTTTCCATTTTTTCTTTCAACGGTAAGCCCTTTTCCTTCGAACCCTTGTAAAGCAGATGATACGGCATCTTTTAAGCGTTGCATGGCTGCCTCTTTAGAGGCGATTAAACTCTCGAGTTGATCGACCCTTTCAGATCGCTGTTGTAATTCGGCCTGTAATTTTTCTAACC
>CBDUPN010000026.1:0-21595 GCA_965369125.1 uncultured Aureibaculum sp.
TTGTAATCCTTTAGTATAATCGTTTTTAATCAAAAATTTAGCATCGATATTTTCTCTCCAGTATACTGCAAGTGCAAATAACAGATCCCAATTGGAAGTGTGAGGTGCTGCGATCATGACACATTTATCTACTTTATAAGGTGCGGGGTATTTAGATTTCCATCCAAAAACAAACAAAACAAATTTTGCCAATAACTTTTTCATCTCGTATGGAATTTTAATCTTCGAATAAATCGTCCTTAAAACCAATTAAATATAACTTTTCTTGTGCTCTTGTAACCGCTGTGTACAGCCATCTAAGATAAGAAATATCTTGCCCATTCGGTAAATAAGGTTGTTCGATAAATACCGTTTTCCATTGCCCGCCTTGCGATTTATGACAGGTTATGGCGTATGAAAATTTTATTTGAAGCGCATTGAAAAATTTATTTTTTTTGACCGCAAGTAATTTTCTATATGAAGATTTCTCATGCTCAAAATCTTTTTTAACTTCTTCATATAGTTTATTCGAATCGTTATAGGAAAGTGAAGGGGTTTCGCTTGTTAGTGTATCTAATATTATTACCGTTTGAAAAGGTTTTTGTTTTGGATAATCTACCATTCTTATGGTAACCTCCGCAAATCGAAAACCATATAGATCTTTATAACTAAATATTTGCATAATTTCACAAATATCGCCATTGGCGATAAAACCAGCTTCAGAATTATCTTCCAACCAAAAATAATTATTCTTTACTACCATGATATAATCTCCGGTTGAAATCTCATTTTCCTGGCCCCTGATCTTACTTCTTATTTGCTGATTATATTGATTGGCCCTTTTATTAGAACGCACAATAAAAGTGGTGTCTTCTACCCCTTCACTATCATATGCATCCGAAATGGCATCTTGAATATCATAACCATCTGTTAAGCGAATTATATCGGGAAAATCTAATTTAAATTTAAAATCTCCAAATACCTCATTACCAAGTATTAATCTCAATTTAGTAGCATTTGCAAGTATTCCCGAATCTTCATGTTGTCGCATTACCTCATCTAATTCGATCTCAATTACTTTTTTATCATAATTCATTTCAAGCGTTTCGGCTTGCAATGCCGGACTTAATTCCAATTTTACAGGAGGTAATTGTGCCGTGTCTCCTATAAAAATAAGTTTACAATTCTTACCGGAATACACATAAAACAACAGGTCGTCTAACAGCGATCCGTTTTCAAATAACCTTGCATCAGCCGCCCTATCTGGAATCATGGAAGCCTCATCTACTATAAATATGGTATTATTATGTTTGTTTGTCTGCAAGACAAATTTTACAGCGCCATTCTTCGCTTTTTTCGGATGATAGATCTTTTTATGGATCGTAAAAGCCTGCTTATTGGAATAATTCGCTATAACCTTGGCTGCCCTTCCAGTGGGAGCTAATAAAACAGCTTTCTTTCCTGCTCTCCATAAATTATTTACAACCGTGCTTATAGTGGTAGTTTTCCCAGTTCCTGCGTAACCTTTTAACAAAAAAAGTTTTCTTTTATCCGTATCAAAAATAAAATCTGATAACATCTCTAATAATTCATCTTGTACTTCAGTAGGCACAAAAGGAAACTTGGTTTTTAGCGTCGAATAAAATTGAAAAGAATCAGTAATCATTAATGGAATTTCATGAAAAAACAAAGGTACGAATTGATTTAGCCATAAAAGTTTTAACCATTAAAAAAATTTTGTAGATTTGCCTATAACCATTTATAAACTAATTCAACAAAAATGATTACAATTTTAATTATCATCGCTTCCATAATCGTTGTAGGGTTATTGGCTTATCTAATAGTTAATAAAGTATCGAAAAAGGTAAGACCATTGATTTCGATTGTATTGTGGGTATTGATAGCGTTTCTGGGCTATCAAATTTACCAAGGTATTATGGCACCGATCAAGTTTAATCAGGAGAAAAAAGTGAGATATGCGAAGGTAATTGAAAATTTAAAAATGATAAGAGATGCTCAAATAGCTCATAAAGAGGTAACAGGAAAATTTACAGACAAACCCCAAGACCTTGTACAATTTATAGATACCGCAAAATTTGCCATTACGGTAACTAAGAATATTGTAGTAACCGAGCAACGAGGCAGGATAACCATTGACGTTGAAAAAAGGGTAGTTGATACTACTGGTTTTAAAGATGTACGCGCTAGCTTTGCAGGAAGAGATTATAAGAATATGTTCAATGTTCCGGGAACAAATGCAAAATTTGAACTTGAAACGGGATTGGTAGAAAAAGTTCAAGGGGTGAAAGCTCCGGTATTTGAAGCACGCGTTGATAAAGCGATAGTTTTAGAAGGCTTGAATAAGGATCTTATCCGACAAGAAAAACTGGCCCTTGGTGGAATTGAAGTAAGAGGGGAATACATATCTGTAGGATCCTTAGAAGATGTAAAAACTAGTGGTAACTGGCCTCCATTTTATGATTCAAGCGAAGACGAAGATACAGACGACTAGTTTTGATCTAACAGATCTTAATAACAACCATCTATCCATCCAATTTAGTTTGGATGGATTTTCTTTTTGCATTTTAGATAAAGATAATAATACTTTTATTGCTCTTCATGATTACTCCTTTAATGAGGTAAATAACACACCTCAGAAATTGTTAGAGAATATTTCTTCCATATTTAAAGAGGAAGGCTTGCTTCAGAAGAAATATCATACGGTAAATATTAGTCATGTTAATGATCTGTCAACGCTGGTACCTAAACCGCTATTTGATGAAGAACGATTAAGTGATTATGTTAAGTTCAATACGAAAGTATTGGCAACAGATTATTTGGTGTATGATGAAATAAAAAATCTAGATATTGCCAATGTCTTTATTCCATATGTTAATGTAAACAATTTTCTTATAGATCAATTCGGGGAATTCGAATATAAGCATTACGCTTCGGTTCTTATTGAAAGCCTGCTGGGTATTTATAAATACAGCTTAGTTCCACATATGTTTGCCCATATTATGGACGATCATTTTGAAATAATTGTAATAGCGGATAAAAAATTACAACTCTACAATACATTTAGGTTTACTGCTAAAGAAGATTTTATCTATTATATCTTATTTACTGCCGAACAATTAAAACTAAATCCCGAAAAGTTTGAATTAATGTTATTAGGAAGAATTGAAAAAGAGGATGAGCTTTATGAAATCGCGTATAAATATGTCAGAAATGTAAGTTTAATAGAGAACAGGTCAAAATATAGTTTTGATGATCAAATTACCGAAAGTGATAAAAGAACCTATTTTACCTTGTTAAATCAATATTAATGCGCATCATATCTGGTAAATTTAAAGGGAGGCGCATCAATGCTCCAAAAGATCTTCCGGCCAGGCCTACAAAAGATTTTGCCAAAGAAGCCTTATTCAACATTATAAATAATAATTATAATTTTAATGAATTGAGTGTGCTGGACTTATTTGCGGGTATTGGCAGCATTAGTTTTGAATTTGCCTCCCGAGGAGCACCAATTATAATAAGTGTGGACCAGCATTATAAATCAATATTATTTATAGAAAAAATCGCCAGGGAATTTGAGATGCCCATCCAAACTATCAAGAGTGATGTTTTTAAATTCTTAGAAAAGACTAACCAGCGGCATGATATTATTTTTGCAGATCCTCCTTATGAATACAGCAATGAGCAATTTGATAAAATAGTTTCCTTGATCTTTACAAATAATTTACTTAATGATGATGGCGCCCTCATTATTGAGCACTCTAAACGAACTGATCTATCGGAACTTTCCAATTTTTCGTTTGCTAGAAAATATGGCAATAGTATGTTTAGTTTTTTTGAGAAAATTTAAGATTAATTACTCCAGCCAATCTTTAAAATCCCTTACCCTTTCCCTACTGACAATAACTTCTTGCTCGTTGTAAGTTTTTAATTTTATCTGCAGTCTCGAGTTGGTATAAGAAACCATATCTTTTATGGCATTTATATTTACAAAGAACTTTCGGCTCACCCTAAAAAATGTTTGAGGTTCCAGTTCGTTTTCCAGTTCTTCTAAAGTTAAATCGATCAAATAATCACGGTTGTCAATCGTATGAATATAGGTACCTTTATTCTCGCTATAAAAACATTCAATAGTATCAATGGTGATCATCTTTAAATGCTGGCCGACTTTTACGGTAAATCTTTTTTTATATTCACGCTCCAGCGGATTGACCAATAATCTTTTTATTTCTTCAAAATCTAAACTCAAATTATTCTTTACAGGTATACGCGACCTAAATTTTAAAACCGCCTTTTCCAGTTCTTCAGGATCAATCGGTTTTAATAAATAATCAATACTATTCAGTTTAAAAGCCTGTAAGGCATATTCGTCATAAGCTGTTGTAAAAATAATAGCACTCTGGATTTCCAGATTTTCAAAAATTTCAAAAGATAAACCATCCGACAATTGTATATCTAAAAAGATAAGATCGGGATGCTTATTGGTTTGAAACCAATCGAGTGATTCTTCAACAGAATGCAACATGGTATTTGCTTCTAAGCCCAATTTCTTTAGCATCCTATCCAATCTTCTGGCGGCAGGTTTTTCGTCTTCAATAATAATTATATTCATTGGTTACAAAGCCTTAAATTGATCTTTATCATGGTCTATAAATTCTTGAATCTTTCGCTCTTCCCAGTCTTTTCCAAATAAGAATGGAAGGCCTACTACATTAAGTCCATGAATAGCTAATCCTATTCCCCAAAATATCCACACCGCAAAAGTGCCAAAATCCAACAAAGCTTCATTTATGGTTTCTCCTTGATATACATTCCTTATCACCTTATTTACCGAAATAAATGAATTAATAATCAAATATATCGCCAGATGCACATAGAACCCCTTTAACTCCTTTACCCTTTTTTTGGCCCTAAGATATTTTGCTTCCTTATTATAATTTGCTTCCATAATATATTTTTTATTCCCAATGCTGGGTTTTATTTGTGCCATTTTTATCATCATTCATAAACTCTTTTATCTTTCTTTCTTCCCAGTCTTTATTAAAAATAGGATTCCATTGAAAGGCTTTAATGGCGTGAAATACAATACCAATCCCCCAACCAAAAGCAACCCATAGAAACCAGGGATGTTCCCATCCGTCCAGATAATAATTTAATCCTGCCAAAAAGGCAATAAAGACGACATACGAAAATAAGTTTGAGTAGAATTTTTTTATTTGCTCAACACGTTCTTTCGCTTTGATATATTTATTTTCTTTATCAAAATTTTCCATGATTATTAGTTTTAAAGTTGATTCTAATTATTCTTTATTCATAAATTCCCTGATCTTTCTTTCTTCCCAGTCCTTACCCATTAAAGGGTTATATCCATAAGCCTCCATCCCATGCATAATGACCCCAAATCCCCAACCCAATGCTGGAAAAATAACCCACGGAAAGCCCGTTGTATTGTAATTTATAATAGCCAAAATGGGAATTACTATTAGATAGGATATTAAATTTGAATAAAATCCTTTTATCCTTTCTACCTTATCTTTTGCTTTTAAATATCTTTTATCTTCTATATAATTTTCTTGAGTTTGCATAACTGAAATTTGTTTTGTGAGCATCGGTATTTCTACAATAAACGATACATCCGTTTTGTGAATTAAAACTTGTCGATTCGTCAATAAGGCATAGCGTTGTTTAATATTTGTTAATCCAACACCGCTACTTCTCTTGATCACTTCTTTTGATTGTAAATTATTCTCAACAACCAAATTACCTTCCTTTTCATAAATTTTTATATGTAGTGGCTTTGATACATTAACGACATTATGTTTGACCGCATTTTCCAATAACAACTGTAAAGAAAGCGGGACCACTTTTGCTTCGGGATTCTTTGATTTTTCAGGAATTTCAAATACGATGCTATCTTCAAAACGCATTTTAAGAAGGTTAACATAGGTTCTGGCAAATTGCAACTCTTCATCAACGGTCACTAATTCTTTATTCTTTTGCTCTAATACATATCTATAGACTTTAGACAGTGATGTTGTAAATTGTTGGGCAGCATCGGGGTTCTCGTCTATAAGGCTTGTTAATACGTTCAGGCTGTTAAATAAAAAATGTGGATCTAACTGATTTTTAAGGGCATCGAATTGTGCCGATGCTGTACCGGCAATTATCTTTTGTTCGGTGACTTTTCTCTTCTGCAATTCCTGATAAAAATAAACGGCATGAAAAAATATTGATGCTACAACCGTAATTAGCAGTGATGTGAGATAAAAAGTAACATTTTGTAATTCTTCTGAGTAGAATTCGTCGAAATCCTCACCTTCAATAGCCATTTCTTGCAGCATGCGTAATATGAAAATACTCAACATCGTTAGCAAGATCCCTCCTATGACGCCAATTCCCAATCTGAACTTTGCGTATTTCTGCCAATTCACTGTGTTTAAATATTCAAAGAAATAGGAATTTACCAACGTAAGTACCACAGCGTACATCAGATAATAACCAAACTTTATTAATGTGTTTTGATCAAAAAGAATTGAATTACCCGATAAGAAATTAAAGGCAATATCTATTAGAAACAATATCATTCCAATCAAAAAACCAATGGCTAATATTTTTTTAAGATTCGACATTAATAAGTGCTCTTTTTAATTAAAACTAATTTTAATAGTTGTGTTCTCTTCGGCAATACTGAATTTAGCATCTTTAAATTTAGGAGGACCAAAACTACCCTTTGCATTATTACTGCAGGCGATAGGTTCTTTGGGGATTCCTAAGAAATTCGTATCCATTTTTCCATTATCATTTTTATCATAAAATGATGAAATCGCATAAGTGCCTTTCTTTAATTGCTTAAATATTCCCAGAGCCTTTCCATTCTTTATATCTACTATCGATCCCTTAATTTCCGTTTTTAAGAAATCATTTTCATTATCATAAAGGGCAATGAACAATTTTCCGTTGTCGGCTTTCAAGCCTTCAAATTCTATATAAAGGGTGTGGTTTGCCTGGGAAAAAATTGACGTTGACGTGATCATTAAGAATAGAAAACACAAATATTTAAGCATCTTATTTCGATTAAAATTTTATAGTTAAATCTAAGGATTTATTATCAATTTTAATTTTTGAATCTTCGAAAGATGGAGGACCCATACTTTTGACGCTTGCAGAGCTACCAAAATCTTCGACTGGTATCCCATCTTCAGAAAAATCTAATTTTTCATTTGAATTACTGTCATGGAAACATACGATGGCATATTCACCAGCCTTTACATTTCTAAATGTTACCATTGAAATACCATTTTCAATTTCACCGGCTTCTCCAACTTCTGGTTGTTTCAAAAACGTATCTTTAGTATATAGTGCAAAAAGTACTTTGCCTCGATCACTTTTTACATTAGGTACGGTTACATTGATCTCTGCTCCACTATCTACATCCTTTGTTATAGTTTCAGCGGAATTTTGAGCTCCTACCAGATGTGATACTAAATACAATACTAAAAGGGTTACAATTCTTACCATAATTTTTAATTTTCTTGGTTAAACTTAATTTATTTAATAGTTCAAATTTCATGTATAGAGAATTCTTATAAAATTTAGTTTCCCCGAATTGTAATTTTTTGGGGATGAATTGTTTTCTACCTATTAATTGTGGTGGATTTATAACTTTCCTGTACTAATAATGTTTGAATTTTATGGCTGTCAATGATTTATATCATTGCTATTTTTTTTATAAAGTATTATTTTGAGAGTTACTTAAAAAACTAATTTATTAACTAAACTAAAAAATGTGATGAAAAAATTAATTATTGTTTTACTGGCCTTTGTGGCCATGTTATTCGGATGTAGTGAGGATACACTTTTAAACGACCTTGCTAAATCTGCGGACGAAAATGCCTCTCAATTTGAAATGGTAAAAGAAAACAAGGGAAAAGCGGTAACAAAACCATTTAAACTTAGAGGATCTGGTACTATTGAATTTACCTATCCTGTTAAATGTCCAGATCTTGTACAATTAGTCGCAAAAGGTACTGGTAATGCAACCCACCTTGGAAAATTTTCTGTTGAACTGAACATCTGTTCAAATTTCAATTTCCAACCTCCTGAAAACCCAGACCTGATTTATGAAATCACGGGCACCCAAATTGCCGCGAATGGCGATGAACTGTATTTCTATGCAAGTTTTGCCAACGGTGATATAGACTTTAATCAAGGTTCTACTCTTTACCACTATGACAAAGGTACCGGAAGATTTCTGGATGTCGAAGGGGAAATTACACTTTACGGTGTATCCGATCTCGAGAAAGGTGTATACAGTAACTATGGAGAAGGATGGATTAAATACTAATCGTTCGTACTTCTGAAATTCATAATTGTTATCATCCTTAAACTTCATTGTTTAGGGATGATTTTTTTACCTACCGCCCTATTTGATTATATTAGATAAAACGGCTAACTTCGTTTTGTTCATTCCTTTTATTATGTAAATTGTCAAAATTCAATTCAACCTAAGGCGTACTAACTTATGGCAAGATTTATAAAAAAACACAAACAGGAAATTGGTCTGCCTCCAGACGAATGGTACTTCAGAGGTAATAAAAAAATTGATGAAGTATTGCTTAGAGTAATTGATTTCGACCCTAATAACCTTGAAGAAAATGCTGTTAAAACAGTAAAAGAAGTCCTTAAATATCAAGATAAGGATACGGTTACCTGGTTTAATGTTGATGGATTACACAACATAGAGGTAATGGAAGAGATCGTAAAAGGCTTTCAATTAGATAAACTGGTAATTGCTAATGTAATGGATACACAAACCAGGCCTCGGGTGCAAGAATTCAGTAACTGTATCTTCTTGTCAATTAAAATGCTTCAGCACAACGAAAAAAATGATTCCATAACCGTAGAAAATTTAAGTCTGATCATCACCGATTCGGTACTAATATCCTTTCAAGAGAAAAAAGGTGACGTATTTGAACCTGTTAGAGAACGCATTAGAAATCAGAGAAAGCGAATAAGAAATTCGGGAACAGATTATCTTGCTTTTGCCTTGCTTGATATCGTTATTGATAATTATATATATATAATAAGCAACTTGGGAGACAAAATCGAAGGGCTTGAAGAATCGCTGCTACTCGATCCTAAAAAAAGTGTTATTGATAATATAAATTCCTATAAACGAGAACTTAATTTCTTACGTAAAAATATCAACCCGGCGAAAGAAATGATCTTATCGTTATCTAAAATGGAGTCTGAGTTTATCGCAGAAAACACCTACGTTTACTATAAAGAATTACTCGAAAATATTAATCAGGCCACCGAATCGTCTGACAGTTATCGTGAGATATTATCTGACCAGTTAAATATTTACCACACTACCATTAGCAGCCGCCTGAATGATATTATGAAATTTTTGACGGTTTTTTCGGTTATTTTTATACCCTTAACTTTTATTGCCGGTATATACGGTACGAACTTCGATGTGCTGCCAGAACTGCATTATAAGTACAGTTATTATGTAATGTTGGGCGTTATGTTGGTATTGGCAATAGCTATGCTAATTTATTTTAAAAGGAAAAAGTGGTTATAATATTGGTATTCCAAGACTGATAATTAATTATCGAACAATACCTTTTTTGTAGGTTTCAATTGCCCTTTCCCGGGCGAATTTATGTTCGACCATGGGTGGGCAATAATCCTTATCAAATTCTGGGATCCATTTTTTTACATACTTTAAATCCTTATCGAATTTTTTTAACTGGGTTTCGGGATTAAAAACTCTAAAATACGGGGCTGCATCACATCCGGTACCGGCCGCCCACTGCCAATTTCCATTATTTGATGATAATTCATAGTCCAGTAGTTTTTCAGCAAAATAAGCTTCTCCCAATTTCCAATTCATAAGTAAATGCTTACATAAAAACCCTGCGGTTACCATCCGAACCCGATTATGCATATAGCCGGTTTTGTTTAATTGCCGCATCCCTGCATCTACCAGAGGGTATCCGGTTTTACCCTGGCACCATAATTCAAATTCCGATTCGTTTTCACGCCAGGCGATACCATCATAAGCCGACTTAAAATTATGAGTAACCACTTTGGGAAAGTGAAATAAGATCTGTTTAAAAAACTCACGCCATATCAACTCATTTAGAAAAGTTTGATTCTTGGTACGTGCAAAGCTTACCAATTTTCTGATACTTACGGTCCCGAACCGAAGATGTGGCGATAAATAAGAGGTATTATCCATGGCAGGATAATCCCTGTACTTTTCATAATCAGAAATAGACTCTAAGTTATAGGCTAGGACTTTATGATCACCTTTTATAAAACCAATACCTTCCAGAGACGGAAAAGGAATTTTGATTTGATAAAAGTTTGCCAACAGGTCTTTATCTATAGTTACAGATTGAAAATGTTTAGGTTCTAATAATCTCAACCATTTGTTCTTATATGGAGTATAGACCGTATATGGTAAACCATCGTCCTTTAGAACATCATTTTCTTCAAAGATCACATCATTTTTATAGATTGATACTTCAAGGCCTTTGGATTGCAATAATTTTGATACCGAGTCATCCCGCTTTATGGCATAAGGTTCATAATCCTTATTAAAAAAAACTTGCTTGACATTGTATTCCGTTAGTATTTCTTTCCAAACTTCTTTAACCGTTCCTTTTTTTATCAATAAGGAACAATTTATTTTAAGAAGCTCTAGGTGAATTTTATTGAGTGTATCGTAAATAAAACTTACCCTACTATCATTGTTGGGAAGTTCTTCCAGGATATCTTCATCAAAGATGAAAAGAGGCAATACTTTAAATCTACTTTTTAAAGCATGAAATAACCCGATATTATCTTGTAAACTTAAATCTCTCCGAAACCAAAAGATCGCTATTTCATCCTTTCTATTGTCCACCACCCTTACTTTTAAACTTTTCTATTAAAATAATATTCAGAAATAACATGCTAAATGCATAGCCTATATCTTCTATGGGAATTGTACCTAGACGGATTCCTAAATTTTCTTCATTATTATACCATACCACAGGATTTTCGATATAAGTACCCGTTAATATACCATTCACAATAAAAAAAGGAACTAAAATGATCAAAAAAGTAATGTAAAAAATACGCAATTGTTCGTTTTGACTGATAAGGCTATATATCAAAATTAATATAAGCAGGCTATAATTATAAAATGTATAGCTTTTATCGGAATGGCTAATAATGACCGCAAATAAAACCAGAATAAAAATAATTGTTATTACGTTCGTGACCTTTTGGCTTAACGAAACTTTTGGTAGGAAATATTGAAATGCATAATGCGTGAAAATACAAGCATAAGGTATACAAATAAAAAACAGCCATTCTTCTATTGGTAAATTTATGAGATCGAATCCTATGAGATATTGTTCATTAAATCCCCATACACCAAGATCTGTAAAAATAACATCCCAGATTAAAAAAATGGCCGCAACGATGGCGATAGATAAAAATACCTGCTTCCACCATTTTATAAAGTACATTTTCTTTTCGAAGCTATAAATAAAGGGGATACTTATAGAGGCAAGGTTTAATATTAAGTAGAGTGACATTTAAACCTTAAAATATTTAAAAGGTACCAGTAACATACCAAAACATTCTCCATCTTCTTTACCTAAATGCTTGTGATGCACCTTATGCGCTTTCCTTAACCCAATAAGATATTTATTTGATGTTTTCTTAAACCATTTAAAACGCTGATGAATAAGCACGTCATGTACCATAAAATATGCAATGCCATAAAACAAAATACCAAGCCCGATAAAGAATTTGAAATTTAGTCCATCGCTAAAACCTAGATAAAACAATACGATACTTGGAATCGCAAAAATGATAAAGAAGACATCATTTCTTTCAAATGTATTTTGATATCTTGGCTGGTGGTGGTCTTCATGGAAGTACCACATCAAACCATGCATAATGAACTTATGCGTAAACCAGGTTACACCTTCCATAAATAAAAAAGTACCGATAGTTATAGCTATATATTGTAAGATCATGATACTATATTAAATTCAATTTTAAAGTTACAAAAGATTTGGCAAGTAATCCAAATTTAACCGGATTTGAAACCCTGATCCTGCTGTTTATAATTTCATTTGATGGTGTTCTTTTTAATTTGTTTAGGAGGCACTTATAATAGGCATATGCCGAATAAACCCCAAATTTTGCCTCATTTGGCAATTCTTTTATTCCTTCCAGCGCCATTTTAAAATCTTCTTCAATTTCTTGGATGATTTTTATTTTAGCATTATTGTCTAAATTTAAAATGTTAATTCCAGGAAAATATGATCTATTCAACATTTCTACATCGTCTTTGAGGTCTCGTAAAAAATTAACTTTCTGGAATGCAGATCCCAAACGCATGGCCGATTCCTTCAATTCGTTATAACGATCTTCATCGCCGTTAACAAAAACCTTTAAACACATTAAACCAACAACATCTGCCGAACCATAAATATAATTATTAAATTCTGCCCTCGTATAATTAGCTTTAAAAAGGTCCTGTTTCATACTATTCAAAAAAGCTTGTATCAACTCATCATCAATATGATACTTTTTTACTGTTAATTGAAAAGCGTTTAAGATGGGATTCAAACTTATACCTTCCTCTAGTCCCTTATAATAATCATTCTCAAAATCTGCTATAAGTTTTTCCTTATCGTGCCCGTGAAAAGTATCTACAATTTCATCGGCAAATCTTACAAAACCATAAATACTATAAATCGGATTTCTTATAGATGGCGCCAATGTCTTTACAGCCATAGAAAAAGAGGTGCTATATGCTTTTGTAACTAATTTGCTACAGTTTACCGAGACGTTATTAAATAATTCTTGCTGCACGTTCTTTAGGTTTTATGGATTCATTAACTATGAGACTGGCCGCTATTTTACCAGAGATCAATGCAGGTGGCACACCCGGGCCTGGAACGGTTAACTGTCCGGTAAAGAATAAGTTTTTTACCTTTTTACTTTTGATATTTGGCCTTAAAAATGCTGTTTGGGTCAATATATTTGCCAATCCATAGGCATTGCCTTTATAGGAATTATAATCTTCAATAAAATCATTAACACAAAAAGATTCTTTAAATAAAATATCATTTTTTACTTTTTGATCTGTGATCGTTTCGAACCTTTCAATAATCTGATCGAAATACTTCTCCCTTAATTCTGCTGTATCTTCTATCCCAGGTGCTAATGGTATTAAAAAAATTGCAGCCTCTTTACCATTAGGTGCAAATGAGCTATCCGTTATACTCGGAAAACTACCATAAAAAAGTGGTTTTTTAGGCCATGATGGCTTGTCATAGATCGCTACAGCATGCTCGTCAAAACTTGCATCAAAAAACAAGGTATGATGAGCAACATTTTTTAGTTTTTTATCAATGCCAATATAGAAAAGTAATGACGATGGAGCAAATGTTCTGTTACTCCAATATTTTTCTGAATACTGTCTATCTGTTTTGGGTAGTAAACTTTCGGTATGGTGGTAATCTGCACCGCTTAAAATGATATCAGCACTTACAAATTCATCATTAACTATAATACCGTTGGCACAGCTTTTTTCAACATTTATTTTTGAGACATTTTGATTGGTCTTGATCTCCACACCTAAACTTTCTGCCAGGCTAGCCATCGCTTTTACGACCTCAAACATACCACCTTTCGGATGCCAGGTGCCCAAGCCAAAATCGGCATAATTCATAAAATTATAAAAAGAAGGGGTATTAGATGGTTTTGCGCCTAAAAACAATACGGGAAACTCTAAAATCTGAATTAACTTCTCATTCTTTATATTTCTTCTAACTTGTTGCCTGATACTCATAAAGAACTGATGGGCCCTTTTGGCGGTAACCGGGGTTATAAGTTCTAGAATTGACTTTCCAGGTTTATATACAAGGTCTTTGATGGCTACTTCATAATTAAATTGAGCAGATTTTATAAACTTCTTCAAATATATGGAGCTACCTTTTTCCGTTTCCTCGAAGATCTTACAGATCTCATCAAAGTTATCGGGAATGGTTATAGCGTCTAAGGTGTCGAAATAAACTTTATAAGCCGGACTCAGTTTATCTAATTTGTAATAATCTGAAGGTTTTTTGTCAAAATCTCCAAAAAATCGTTCAAATACATCAGGCATCCAATACCAGGTTGGACCCATATCAAACTTAAAACCATCTTTTTTAAAAACTCTGGCCCTGCCGCCAATGGAGGTGTTTTTTTCGAATATCGTTACCTCATAACCAGCTTCGGCCAAATAACATGACGACGCCAAGGACGAGAAACCCGAACCAATAATTGCTACTTTAGTTTTCATACTGTTTAACAAATATAGTATTTTATTAAACAATAAAAAAATATATTCAAAATTTAAATAATTTTTAACAATTCATTAATAGATGTAAAAGCCTTGATCTGCGGTTTAAATTTCTTGTTTTTATGCTGAACTGCTTTCCTTCCTAAGAACCAAAAATTGTTTTTTGTACCTATCAATAATTCCCTGTGAATATCTTCGAGATAGGACTCGAAATTTTCATCGGATGGCTCAATGGTAAAATAAGAGATAAAACAAATGTCGCTATAAAAAGATTTCAGATCGGCAACGCTCTCTTTAGAAATACTCTGCCCTAAATATATAGAATGATGATTTCTTAAGGTAAGTTCATAATGCAAATACAACAATCCTAATTCATGGATTTCATTCTCTGGAAGGTATAATACATAAACAGGATCATTTTTTTTAAAATTAATGGTCTGATTACGTTCTATATTAGACTGTATTTTTTGTGTGATCAGATTAGATATAAAATGCTCATGAACAGGTTTTATCGTCTTTGTTTGCCACAAATAACCAATATGTTCAAGCAATGGAATAAAAACTTCCAGAAAAATCTCTCGAAACGACTTATAGCTTAAAAGTTTATTATAAGCATCATTAAATAAAACTGCATCAAAATTGAGCATGGCAATTTTAAAAGAGTTTATAGCGCCCTCTTCCAGTGCCTTGTCGGAAATCAGTTCTTTTGCCTTTAAAAATAAGGTGTCTTCAGAAAAATCTGCAATTTTAGAAATTTTAAAACCATTATTATACAATAAATTTATGTTCAATAATTTTAAAAAGTCATCAGCATCGTAATATCGAATGTTCGTATCCGTTCTATTCGGCTTCAGTAATCCATACCTTTTTTCCCAAATTCGAATGGTATGAGATTTTATTCCGGTAAAGTTCTCTAAGTCCTTAATAGAGAATTGAGTCTTTATAGTGTTCAATGTCTACTGTATTTAATTAAACAAATATACTTATTTTTTTATAAACCAAACTAATATCAGACCTTTAACATCAAATTGTGGCTAAATTGTAACAAATTGAAAGTAAATACTACTTATATAGTGAATTCAACCAAACTGTGACAGAAGAATTAGAGCAAAAATTCGTAACAGATCTTGAAGAAAATCAAAATATTGTGCATAAGGTGTGTAAAATCTACACCAACAATCAAGATGCTCATAACGATTTGTTTCAAGAAATATCCATCCAATTATGGAAAGCCTATCCCAAATTTAGGGGAGAAGCCAAATTCAGTACTTGGATGTATAGAGTTGCTTTAAATACAGCCATAACCCTTTATAGAAAATCTAAAAGATCAATTCAAACACAAGACTTTGACTCGGTTTTATATAAAATAGAGTCAACCCAATATGATGATACCGAAGAGGAACAGTTAAAATTACTTTACAAGGCAGTACACCATTTATCTGATATTGAGAAGGCATTGGTCTTTTTATATTTAGAGGATAAAAATTATAAAGAAATTTCGGAAACGATGGGTATCAGTGAAGTGAACGCAAGGGTTAAAATGAATAGGGTAAAAAACAAATTAAGGGATATATTAAATCCGTAATACTATGGATCAATTAGAAATATTAAAAAAAGACTGGAAAAAACAAGAAAGTTCGCTCCCGAAATTGTCTAGAGAAGACCTGTCTAAACTTATGTATAAAAAATCGTCATCTATTGTAAAATGGATTTTTATCATAAGTGTATTAGAATTTATGCTGCCGCATATCATTTATCTATTTATTGATTATGATAAGGTTATTCAACAATATAAAGAGCTGGACCTGTATAATTTTAGTTTGATCTCCAACATTATCTTTTACGCGGTAGTACTCGTATTCATATACCTTTTTTATAAAAATTACAGGTCAATTTCGGCGAATTCCCAGCCAAAAGTACTCATGCAAAACATTATAAAGACTCGAAAGACGGTTAAATATTATATTTGGTTTAACCTGGGTATGATCCCAGTGATTGCGGGTGTAACACTGTTTAAAACCTTTAATTCTAGTGAATTTACCGATAAAGTTCCTGAGAATATTAGTATGGTGCTAGTCTGGTTGATTTCCATTATTCTAATCCTTGCTTTGGTAGTACTATTCTGGCTATTTTACAGGCTTATTTACGGAATACTGTTAAATAAGCTCGAAAAGAATTATGATGAACTGGTAAGCAACGAAACTGAGCTATCATAATATTTCTAAGCTTCCCTTGCCTTCCCTTATGATTTCAATCTCATCTTTGGAAAGGTCTATAACCGTTGAAGGCTGATTGCCACCATATCCCCCATCGATAACAATATCGACCTTATCTTTCCATTTTTCATAAATAAGCTCAGGGTCTGTGGTGTATTCTATGACATCGTCCTCGTCTCTAATAGAAGTAGACACAATCGGATTCCCGAGAGATTGAACAATTTCTCGAATAATAGGATTATCTGGGACCCGGATGCCAACCGTCTTTTTATTTTTAAAGGCTTTGGGTAAATTGTTATTTCCCGGTAAAATAAATGTGTAAGGGCCGGGTAAAGCCCTTCTAAGAATTTTATAGGTAGGTGTATCTATTTGCTTAACATAATCGGATAACTTACTCAGGTCATTACAAACAAAAGAAAAATTGGCATTTACCAGTTTGATATTTTTAATACGGGCAATTTTTTCAAGTGCCTTAGTATTGGTAATGTCGCATCCCAGTCCGTATATCGTATCTGTCGGGTAAATAATAAGTCCCCCTTGCCTTAATACCTCTACAACCTTGTCAATCTCTTTAGGATTTGGATTTTCCTTATATATTTTAATAAACTTCGCCATTTCAGAATTACTCAAGTAAATATAGCAATGGTTAATTTATGAATTCACAAGCAGTCGAAAACCTTCTCCATGAATATTTACAATTTCAACCTTTGGATCGTCCTTTAAATACTTACGCAGTTTTGCAATATAAACATCCATACTTCTTGATGTGAAATAATTATCATCACGCCATATTTTCGTTAAGGCTAATTCCCTTGGCATCAGATCATTTACATGCAATGCGAGCATTTTAAGAAGTTTGTTTTCTTTGGGAGATAACTTTCTGGGTTCTTTTCCATCAAAAGACAAATGTCTTAATTTAGAATTTAGATGAAATTTACCTATTTGAAATTCATGTTGTTCGTCTTCGGTGCTTACATCTATATCCTTTCTTTGTAAGATCGCTTTAATTTTATAAAGCAACACTTCCGAATCGAATGGTTTATTTAAATAATCGTCTGCCCCCACTTCATATCCTTTCAAAACATCTTCTTTCATGGTTTTTGCCGTTAAAAATATGATGGGTACCTCTACATTAGTAGCCCTAATGTCCTTTGCCAAAGAAAAACCATCTTTTCTCGGCATCATAACGTCTAATATACATATATCAAAATCGTCGTTTTTGAACATGATCAATCCTTCCAAACCATCTTTAGCGTGGGTTACACTGTAATCATTTAACATTAAGTAATCTTTTAATACCGTTCCGAAATTCGGATCATCTTCAACTAGCAATATTTTTTTATTTGCCATAATTTCTATTTTTAAATTAGTGGTAATCTTACCGTAAATGTACTTCCCTTTCCTTTTTCACTTTCTACAGAAACACTGCCCTGTAGGTGTTCTACTATTTTTTTTACATAGGATAATCCCAAGCCATGACCTTTCACGTCATGGATATTTCCTTTTTGTTCTCTATAAAATTTATCGAATATATGTTTTTGAACATTTTTATTCATTCCGATTCCTTGATCCTTGATCTTTAAAACAATATTATTCCCAACATTCTCTGTATAAATATCAATTTTAGGAGATTCATTGGTATATTTTATGGCATTATCAAGCATATTCACAATTACGTTGGTAAAATGAAATTTACTAAGTATGACCTCTGTTTGTAATGCCTCTAAATGTAAATTAATATATCCACCTTTATCTTTAACGATCAAATCTACATGGGTAACTGCATCATGAATAACTTCGTGTAGATCTGAAACCGCCTTAGTAAGGTCTAATTGATTCTTTTCTAATTTAGATATTCTTAATACGTTCTCAACCTGGCCATGCATGCGCTTATTTTCTTGTCTTATCATTTCGGCATAACGCAATATCTTTTCTTTATCTTCAATGATTTTCGGGTTTTTAATAGCATCTAAAGCCAAGTTAATAGTGGCGATAGGTGTTTTAAACTCATGGGTCATATTATTGATAAAATCTGTTTTGATCTCTGATATCTGTTTTTGTCTTAATAATTGATAAATAGCACTTGCAAATGCCAAAATGATTATGAGAATAAAAATGGCCGCCAACACTAAAATATTAGATATGGATCCTAATATATACTCATTTTTTTCCGGGAAACTAACATATAACTGATAATTACTGTTCCCGCTATCATCTATAAATAAAGGCACCTGGTAACTTTTACCATTCTCCTTTTTAAATTTATCCGACTTTACCTTGGTTGCCAAACCATCACCATAAACACCAAACTCAAAATCGGTATTCACACCTCTTTCTGTTAATTCATTTTCTAGATTTATTCTAATTTCATTCTTCGTAACCCTTTGATAAATGGGTTGTCTTGGTGCTATATCTTTAAAATAGTTTTCTAGTTGAATATTCTCTAATTTACTTAATCTTGCAATTTCATATATCCTTTCCTCTGGAGAAACTTCGAGGTAATCTTTATTCAATGGACTAATTTTAGTGATCTCTTGCTCCTTTTCGCTGAAAAAGGTTTTAAATGTCAAAGAATCGTTCCCAAACAGGGGAATAGATGATTTATAATCGTTTTCTAAAATACTTTGCCTTATCGAAAATATTTCATTGTTTAAAGTGTCTATTTGCTGAAAATAAAAATCTCTTTTTCTTGATTCAGTCGATTGTACAGCCCTATCTATCGTTGGTCCAAATTTTTGATAATAATCATTGATCTCTCTCTCCTGAATGTTCTCCGAAACCTTTGCCAGGGCAAATTTTACATCATTCGTAAACTGCTCTTCCCTTATTTCAATGGTTGTATTTATCCAATATATCTGAACTGTTATTATGCCTATTAAGGCTACACTCATCAACGCTATTAAGAGTATAAAAACTCGTTTACTCATCTTAACAAATTTAATTTAACTAATTAGATATACTTAATGATTTAACTAATATTAACAGAATTATTAATTTTTTAACAAATCTTTAAGACTTATCTCATTTATTGCCCTTTTTTAGCAATTTTTTGTGAAGTTTTTGAACCTGCCTTTTTGTGTCATTTAATTCAATATTATGAATTATATAATCTGATAATTCGATCTTCTTTTTATCGTCCCACTGGCTACTCATCCTTAATAAAATTTCCTCTTTTGAAGATTGATCTCTTTTTATAATTCTATTTATTCTCACCTCCACGGGAGCAGTAACGGTTATGATATAATCAAAATGACCGATCAAGTCGTTTTCAAATAAAATAGCACTTTCTTCAATGACATAAGGTGCTTCTTGTTTTTTGACCCATGACAAAAAGTCTTTCCCCACTTCGGGATGAATAATATTATTGATGATATCTAATTTACTTTTATCGTTAAAAACAATAGATGCTAAAAAAGGAGCATTTAATTTACCTTTTATAAATGCTTCCTTGCCAAAAGCTTTAATTAGTTTCTGTTTTACCAAAGCTGAGGAATTCATTATCTTCTTGGCCTCAAAATCGGCATTGTAAACAGGTATTCCGAGTTCAGAAAAAAAGTTCGCTACGGTTGTCTTACCACTGCCAATACCACCTGTTAAACCGACCTTTATCATTTTTTTAGTAAAAATTCTATTTGGTTAGGAACGATCTTAATTTCTGTAACCATATCAGGTTTCGATGAAACTTCGGGAATCAAATAGGTTAGACCATCTTTTGCCGTTCTGTTATAATCACAAACTACTTTAAAATCATTAGGATTGATCTTATTGTAGTCTGACAAGCCTATATTGAATAAAACTTCTACTTCCTCTGGTATTATACTAATGGTATAGCCTTTAGGCAGGTTCTGTATTTCAACAGGTAAGATCAAAGTGGCTTCTGTAAATTTTTCAACAATACCTTTTATTTTTACCTTATCAGTAGAAAATGTAACCCTCATTTTTTTATCGAGTTTAATTAGAGGTAATGTAGTTTCTATTGACTCATATACATCCGTTAAAACGATATTTTCAGTAGAAACTTTTTCAATAGAATCTATCAAATTTTCCGGGCCGGATATGGTTAAATATTTTGGATCTACTTCTAAGTCACCTTTGAGATTATAACCCGATCGGTATTGAATGTTCATATCGGGCACAATTAGGACTTCTTTGGTTTTACTTAAGCCCAAATTAAAAAAAAGTGAATCGGGTTGGATACTTATCACTTCAACATCTGATGTAACCTGTTTCCTTATTTGTGGTAATAGATCTTTTGACAACTGATAATAAAGAGAACCCTTTTTTCTTCTAATATTTTTTAGATCTACTTTAACATTCCTTTTCCCAAGGCGATATTTAACAAAGTTAAAACCATAAGTAGTAATAATAATATCTATATTATTATCAACTTCCCCTTGCAACATTTTGCCCTTTGGTAAATTTATATAATCGACCTTAAACTGCACCACGTCTGTATACTCTTTTGACATTTTGATCAAAATCCAAAACAAAAAAGATAGCCCTAAAAAAAGCAGTAGCATTTTAGACCTCCTGCCATTTTTTAGTTCTTTTAATTTTTTGCGTCTTCTGAGTATCATTTAATAAATTATCAATACAATTTAATAAAAAAAGTGAGTCCTAACCTTGTAAAACCCACTTTTAAAATATATGTTTTTTAATTATTTTTTAACAGCCGGACTTAAATACTGTTTGCTTAGTTCCATTGAAATGGCAGATCGTTCAAATTTAATCTTTCCCGCACCGGTTTCAATTACACAAGTTGCATCGGATAGATCTACAATTTTACCATGTATGCCACTTGTTGTTACTACCCTTGCTCCTTTTTTTATTGATCCCTGGAATTCCTTTTCTTTTTTCTGTTTCCTCACTTGAGGCCTTATCATAAATAAATAAATGACAAGTAGCATTAGAGGAATCATGATATAATTACCAATTCCACCACTTCCTGTTTGTAAAAACATTGTTATGTACATATTTCCTTAATTTTTAACTGGCTTTTTGTTTTGGGGTTACCTCTGCCTTG
>CBDUPN010000027.1:0-20528 GCA_965369125.1 uncultured Aureibaculum sp.
CTCAAACAATCGATGATGTTGCTGCAGAAGCACAAGAAGCTGTTGCTAAAAAAACTGTAGTAGCTAAAGAAGAAGTTGCTAAAGCTGAAGTAAAAGTTGAAGAAAAGCCTCAATCAACTGAGGAAACTGCTGCTGAAGCTAAAAAAGAAGTAAAAGACACAGAAGAAGTAGCTGAAAAACAAGCTGTTTCTGATGTAGAAGCATCAAAAGAAGAAGAGTAAGAAATACTTTTTTATATCTTTAAACCTGGCAATCATTTGTCAGGTTTTTTTTTATTTATACATTATGCAAAAAAAAGATTGTTTCTATCTGGGGAAAATAGTGAGAAAACACAGCTTTAGAGGTGAAGTTGTGATTAAATTAGATACAGATGAGCCCGAGTTATATGAAAATATGGATGCTGTTTTCTTAAATGTCGGGCAGAATTTAATTCCTTTCTTCATAGAGAGGAGTTTACTTCAAAAAGGCAATCAGTTACGCGTAAAATTTGAAGATGTTTCCTCCGAAGAAGATGCCGATGCGATATTAAAATCGGAAGTTTACTTGCCTCTGGAACTTTTACCAAAACTTAGCGGGAATAAATTCTATTATCATGAAGTAATTGGTTTTACCGTTGAAGATAAGAATTATGGAACCGTTGGCATATTACACCATATCAACGACAGCACAGCACAACCACTTTTTGAAATTAAGAATGGAGACAAGGAGATCCTTATTCCGATGATCGACGATTTTATAAAAAAAATTGATCGAAAAAATAAGGTCGTTGTTGTTGAAACTCCTGAAGGCTTGATAGACATGTATCTATAATCTAAAAGATGGAACCCTTTAAATTCAAGTTATTTACCATCCAGCAAGACAAATGTGCCATGAAAGTTGGCACCGATGGGGTTTTATTGGGGGCTTGGGTTTCCCTGCATACACTTCCAAATTCCATTTTAGATATTGGCACAGGTACCGGCATCATTGCCTTACAAATGGCACAGCGTAGCGAAGCCGAAATCATTGATGCCATTGAGATTGATCATCATGCATTCGAACAAGCCGTTGAAAATTTTGAGAATTCACCATGGAATGACCGGATTTTTTGTTACCATGTCTCATTAGCAACATTTACAGACGAAATTGATGAGAAGTACGATCTGGTCGTTTCAAATCCACCTTTTTACACCGATGAATTCGAATCCAACAATGAAGCCCGGAATAAAGCCAGATTCACCTCTTCATTATCATTTGAAGCCCTTTTAGATTCGGTTACTAAGTTGTTATCTGGAAATGGAACATTTGCCACCATCATTCCCTATAAAGAAGAAGCTAACTTTATAAAATTGGCCGAGAAATATCAGCTAAAAATTAATAAGATCTGCAGGGTTCAGGGAAATAAGGATACCGAAATAAAAAGAAGCCTTTTATCATTTTCAAAAGTTCACAATAAAGTAGAACTTACGCAATTGATCATTGAAAAAGAAAGGCATCAATACACAGATGCCTATCAAAAGTTAGTAAAAGATTTTTATTTAAAAATGTAATTTTATACCTCAGCAATTAGCCGTTAACCCTATTAGGATTATACCCCAAATAAGGAACTTTTATTTCACTGAATTCTATGCCTAATTCTTTGAGCTCTTTTAATATAGGTTCATAAACCTCTCTATTAATCGGAATTTGTACCCCGGGCGTTTTAATTTTACCATTCAGTATCAATAAGGTTGAAATTCCCACGGGTAAACCAACCGTTTTTGCCATAGCCGTGAATGTCTGGTCCTCACCTTTTACAGCCATGCTCGATTCTATCTGTCTACGCTCCCCTTTATATTCATAACCGAATTTATGATGCATCACGATCATATCTTTATCTTCTTTTTGAAGCGTCCAACTGTCCATTAATATCTTTTGAAGGATTTGAGCCGGGGTCGCATTTTTTATCCCTACTTTTTTATCCCTGTTAAAAATATCCAGTTCAAGCAATTTCTCCCACATGATATCATCCTGATCAATTTTGAGATAGGAGCGCAATTTTAACTCAACCGAATCGGTTGGGTTATATGCTAAAAATGAGTTGGTAAAATCCCGATAGCTCATATCTTCTGACCCTTCCATTTCATAGCTATCGTCTGTCATGCCTAATTGAACAAACATATTCCACGCTCTCGAGAATCCTATCCGCCTTATGGTTCCTCTGTACATGGTTAATATATCATTCAAGCCATATTCTTTAATATATTTCAATGAATCTCTATTGGCATATGCTTCGAACTTACCTACTTCATGCACATTTAGAAATTCGGTCCTTCTAAATAATTTGTGATAAGGAATATATTTAAAAGTACCTTCCTGTAAGAACTGTGCTGCACCTCCTTGTCCGGCAATCACCACATTCCTGGGGTTCCAGGTAAACTTATAATTCCATAAATTATTATCACTTTCAGGAGCCACCAGTCCTCCCGTGAACGATTCGAACAGCAGCATTTTAGCCCCGTTATCCCTAATTTTATCAATTACTTGCATGGCGCTCATATGATCGATACCGGGATCAAGACCTATTTCATTCATAAAGATCAAGCCTTTGTCTTTCACATCCTTGTCTAGAGCCTTCATCTCTTTTGATATATAAGAAGCCGTCACCATATTCTTATTGTACTTTACACAATCTTTAGCTACTTCTATATGAAACCTTGCGGGAAGCATAGAAACAACAATATCACAATTTTTAATGGCTTTTTTTCTTGCTTTACTGTCGTATACATCTAATACAATAGCTTTGGCATTTTTATGCTTTTGAATTATAGCTTCAGCCGATTCTTTGGAGACATCAGCAACAATAATTTGAAGGCTTTCTTCATCAGATTTATCAAGTAAATATTTTATTAATGAAGCGGCCGAACGGCCCGCTCCAATGACCAAGATCTTTCTCATTTTTATATGGAATATATGCTAAACGAAAGTATGAAATTTGAACTGAATTTTAGAGAAAAAAAATTAAGTTTTATACAAACTTAAAATACTAAGTGCCTTATCGAATTCAGATACATCAACCATAAGTTTGTAGTCTTCAATAAAGGCTGTACCAATGGTATAATTAATATTTTCATCGATGATATAACTTCGAATATTTTTACTCGCTAGTTTGGCTTTGGCTAAATGAATTTCATGGATAAAAGTTGTTCTGAAAACAATTCTTAATTGCTTGTCCTCTGGCTTCATTTTATTACCTTTTTACAATTATTTTTTATGAATATAAATAAACTATAATAAATATATAGTAATTTTAAAAACACTTATTTTAAATTATGAAAAGAAATTTAACCATCACTTCCCTCCTGGGTATACTTGCTATTATATTGGGTGCATTTGGGGCACATGCCTTAAAAGAAAAATTGGGACCTGAGGCCTTACAAAGTTTTGAAACCGGGGTTAGATATCAAATGTATCATGTAATCGTATTATTATTCGTCAATACCTACTCGGGCTTTTCCGCCAGCATAAAGAATAGGATCAGTTTGTTATTTTTTGTTGCCATTCTCTTCTTTTCCGGATCCATTTATGCGATCTCTACAGGCCTTATTATGGCCAAAACTATCTGGTTTATCACTCCTTTAGGCGGACTTCTTTTTATCGTAGGCTGGCTCTTAATGCTTGTCGAATTTATTAAAAAGAGATAGCGTCTAACCAAGCGAAAAATTTTAACGAAAACGTTTTCGTTAAGAATAATATTGATTAATTTTGCCTATCATTTTTGATCAATTCATCTAAAAAAATTGTATGAAAATCCAAACCCCATCCATCGAAAAATACGGAATAAAAAATGCCACGGTACATTGGAACCTCTCCCCTAAAAAACTTGCAGATATCTGTGTTGATAAAGGTCTTGGCAACATAGCCAGCAACGGAGCCTTGATGGTCAATACCGGTGAATTTACCGGAAGAGCCCCTAAAGATCGTTTTATTGTAAAAGATGAACTTACCGAAGATAAGGTATGGTGGGGAAATATCAATATGCCTTTTGATGAAGATAAATTCGATAAGCTTTATAATAAGGTCGTTAAGCATCTGTCTGGCAAAGAATTGTATGCCCGTGACGTATTTGCATGCGCCGATAAAAAATACAGGATAAATATTCGAATGATCACCGAATTGCCCTGGGCAAATTTATTTGCCTATAATATGTTCTTAAGGCCCGAAGAAAATGAACTCGAAAACTTTCAACCGGAATGGACTATTTTTCAGGCACCAAGTTTTATGGCCGTTGCTGCCGAAGATGGCACCCGCCAACATAATTTTGCCATTTTAAGTTTTAAAAGAAAAACGATACTTATCGGCGGTACCGGATATACCGGGGAAGTAAAAAAGGGGATCTTTTCTGCGCTTAATTTTATCTTACCCGTCTATAAAGATACCTTACCCATGCATTGCTCGGCGAATGTTGGAGAAGACGGAGAAACGGCTATTTTTTTCGGACTATCGGGAACCGGTAAAACTACCTTATCTGCCGACCCGAACAGGCGATTAATTGGAGATGATGAACATGGCTGGACCAAAGAGAATACCATTTTTAATTTCGAAGGCGGATGTTATGCCAAGGTTATTAACCTTACCGAAGAAAATGAACCCGATATCTATAGAGCAATAAGGCCTGGAGCGCTTTTAGAGAATGTTGTTTGTAAAGAGGGAACCAACGAAGTCGATTATTCGAATATTTCGATCACCCAGAATACACGCGTTAGTTACCCGATACATTTTATTGATAATATCCAGGTTCCTTCCTTGGCCGGTAATCCTAAAAATATATTTTTCCTTACAGCCGATGCCTTTGGAGTATTGCCTCCCATATCGCGTCTTTTGCCTAATCAGGCTGCCTATCATTTTATGTCGGGATATACCGCTAAGGTGGCCGGTACAGAAGCCGGTATCGATGAACCAACACCGAATTTTTCAGCGTGTTTTGGAGCACCTTTTATGCCATTGCACCCTGCTGTCTATGCAGAAATGCTAAGCAAAAAAATGAAAGAGGCCAATGTGAATGTCTGGCTGGTAAATACCGGATGGACCGGTGGCCCTTATGGCATTGGTACCAGAATGAAATTAAAATATACAAGGGCTATGATCAATGCAGCACTGGCTGGAGAACTGGGCCCCTATTCTTATGAAAAATATCATATACATTCTGTTTTTGGCGTTGCACAACCACGGGAATGCCCTAATGTACCTACCCAAGTGTTAAGTCCAAGGGCCACATGGAATAACGACGAGGCCTATTATAAAATGGCATTTAAATTATCGAATGCTTTTAGAGATAATTTCAAGAAGTTTGATGACTACACAAGTGAAGAAATTCAGCGTGGAGGTCCTCAAAGATTTGCTTTTTAAGAAATATGAGGCTCGCTATTGAACCCTAAAACTGGCCAATCTCATATTGTACTTGCGCTGGGCGAATTGGAAATAGTTATACAGTTTATAATTTACTTCCATACCATAATCAATATGCGGTTGGTAATCTATTACATTTTCATAAATATTGGGATTGTACCTGGTTGGGTTCATAGCCCTTATATTCCATTCAGTCACATAGACGATATTTCTTGCTTCCAAAAAACTTTGTTCGTAAAAACCCATGGGCCTGGCAATACTATTTAAATAAGTATTGAAACCTATATCAAAAATAATGATTTCATATTCCAAGCTATCGTTCGCAATTCGAACAGGCTCCTCTTTTTGGTCATTATTTTTTACCACCGCCTTATTCGGTGTTCCACAACTAAAGATCAAAAAACTAATAATGGCAAAAGAATAAATTATATTTTTCATAATCAGTTATTTATATCATTATTATACCCACAAATATTATTCCAAAGTTAAGAATTAAAAGTCCAGTTTTAACTGAATATCAAAAGAGTCTTCTTTCTTTAACTTATTGGTATTTAAATTAGTTAATGATAGCCCCAGTAATCTCACCGAGTCATGTAGTTTTTCCTGATATAATAATTCTTTTGCGGTCTCGACAAATAATTCTTTTCGGTTTATAAAATAAGGTAAAGTTTTGCTTCTTGTTTGCAATACAAAGTCGCTGTATTTAATTTTTAAGGTAAGCGTTTTGCCAGATATATCAGATTTTAGCAGCCGTTTTTCTAATTCTGCAGCGATGCGTTCTAATTTTTCGATCATATAAATTTCGGAAGTAAGATTGGTATTAAAGGTGTGCTCGGCTGCTACTGATTTTCTAATGCGGTCTGGTTTCACCTTACTTTTGTGGATCCCTCTAACGATCTGGTAATACTGGCCACCCGATTTATTAAAATGTGCTATTAAAAATTCCAGCGATTTCTCCTTAAGATCTCTCCCTTTAAATATACCGTGATTATACATTTTAGCAGCGGTAACTTTACCTATTCCATAAAATTTTTCAATCGGTAATTCTTCCAAAAAAGAAATTACTTCTTCGGGAGGTATGGTCTTTTGACCATTGGGCTTATTAATATCAGAGGCTATCTTGGCTATAAATTTATTGATCGAAATTCCTGCAGAGGCGCGTAAACCAACCTCATTGAAAATTCTGGCCCTGATCTCTGAAGCCAATATGGTTGCAGACGGAAAGTTTTTTTTATTCTCGGTAACATCCAAATAGGCTTCATCTAAGGACAAAGGTTCTACCAGGTCGGTATATTCATAAAATATCTTTCTAATTTGTTTTGAAATCTCTGTATAGCGATCAAAGCGCGGCTTTACAAATATTAAGTGCGGACATTTTTTTCTAGCCAATGCACCGCTCATCGCAGAACGAATACCATATTTGCGGGATTCATAACTTGCCGCAGCTACAACACCCCTTTCACCTCCACCTCCAACCGCTATTGGTTTACCTTTTAAATCGGGATTATCCAATTGCTCAACCGAGGCATAAAAAGCATCCATATCTATGTGAATAATTTTACGGTATGTGGTTTTCTCATCCTTCAATGTAACAAATATATAAAAGAAAAAGGGTTGCCGATTGGCAACCCTTTTATGTATTTATGAATATTTAATTAAACAACGCCAAGGTCTAACATAGAGTCGGCTACTTTAATAAATCCGGCAATATTCGCCCCTTTTACATAATTAATATAACCATCCTCCTGCATACCATATTTTAAACAATCGGTATGAATAGAAGACATTATTTGATGCAATTTGGCATCAACTTCATCTTTTGTCCAGTTTAACTTCATCGCATTTTGTGACATTTCCAATCCTGAAACCCCAACACCTCCGGCATTCACCGCTTTTCCGGGCGCAAATAATATTTTATTCTTATGAAACACATCAATAGCTTCGGGAGTACAACCCATATTAGACACCTCTGCTACATATTTTACACCATTTGCAACCAGTTTTTCTGCATCTTCACCATCTAATTCATTTTGTATAGCACATGGCATGGCAATATCACAAGGAATGCCCCAGGGTTTTTCTCCTACAAAAAATTTGGCTTCCGGGAACTCTTGAACATATGGTGAAACGATATCATTATTCGACGCTCTTAATTCTAATAAATAATCTATTTTATCTGCATCTAAGCCTTTTTTGTCATATACATATCCATCAGGGCCAGAAATAGTTACAATTTTACCTCCAAGTTCTGTAACTTTTAAAGCCACACCCCAGGTCACATTTCCAAATCCCGACAGGCAAACTGTTTTACCTTCAAAACTGTCATTTTTAGTATCTAGCATTTCCTTGGTAAAATAAGTTCCACCAAAACCTGTTGCCTCTGGTCTAATGAGACTTCCTCCCCAGTTTATACCTTTACCGGTAAATACCCCGGTGTTTTCATGTTGCAATTTTTTATACATTCCGTACATAAATCCAATTTCTCTACCTCCTGTACCAATATCTCCTGCAGGAACATCTGTATCCGGACCAATAAATCTCCATAATTCTAACATAAATGCCTGGCAAAAACGCATAATTTCAGCATCTGATTTCCCTTTGGGATCAAAATCAGATCCTCCTTTACCGCCACCCATTGGCAACGTAGTCAATGCATTTTTAAAGGTTTGTTCGAATCCTAAAAATTTCAGAATACTCAAATTCACACTGGGGTGTAAACGAATACCTCCTTTGTAAGGCCCAATAGCATTATTAAATTGAATTCTATGGCCTAAATTTACCTGAACATTTCCGGCATCATCTACCCAAGATACTCTAAAAGTAAATATACGATCGGGCTCAACCAATCGCTCTATGATCTTAGCCGCCTCGTACTGAGGATTTTCATTGTAAATGGTTTCAATAGATTCTAAGACTTCATGAACAGCCTGTAAATATTCCTTTTCTCCAGGATGTTTGGTTTCTAAATTTGTTAATATTTCTTTAACCTTCATAATGTTATCATTTAATTGTGATCATATGTAAAAACGTATACAAAATTACTGATATTAAAATCATTTTTCGATAAAAAAAAGGAAGTTATTTTCGCAATTTTACATTCATTTTTAATTATATTATTAAATTCGAATTTTACTTAAGATTATACGCTGTTTTATTATCAATAAATCAATTAAAAAAGTTTTTACATAAAACCATCCGGAGGTAATTCATCTTCTAGTATTTCTGAGTTATTAGGATCATCATTAAGTTTAAAACCTTCTTTAAAAATAGCTGCTTTATTATTTTTACCATCAATAATGATCGCTAATGGCTCCTTAAAAGAAACTTGCCTTAAGTAAGTATCTTCATAAACAGCAGTTTGTTTATTTAAGTAGTCTACATCAAAAGACCCGTCATTTATAAAGGGGTTTATTGTTAAATAACCCACCTTGAATGATGTTAAATTTTGAAAAAAGTGCGTTCCCTGACTTGGATCAATCCTAAAATTATCAAGACCCGATTCTACAATAATTTTTGCAGATGAAATTTGTGGCCAAATAACAGGAATTCCTAACCAAGGATCACTGGAACCCCATCTTCCGGGTCCCACTAAAATATATGGCTTATTTAATTCGGTAAATTTTTTATTAATTTGTTCAACAGCTTTTGCAATTTGTTGTGTATTGGCAGAATTAAACGTTTCTGGTTTTACATAAACAACATCATAGATATCGTCATATTTTCCATTACCTAAAGCAGATTCGGAGTAGATAATAGTATCGTCAACTTTTAAATCCTCAGGAAGATTACTAAATGTTTGATTGCTTTCAACAATAGGTCTGATCTGCAAAAAACTAAAAATTCTGGGCTTTCCTGGGGGTACATCAAGATTAACGGCAAATTCTATTTCAACCGGAATTCTCATTTCTCGTTGCCCAATGCGCAATAGATCTTTTAAAATTTCCGGCAACGGAAAAGTGTTGTATTTTAAGACATTGTCAAAAGTAATTACACGAATACCATCATGCATAACTCCCGGCTTTATAATGTTGTTTTGCAAATCGTACGTAGAAGCTACGAATTTTAAAGAACCATGTTTTTTAGCCTGTCTAATGGTTATTTTCTTTTTATTGATTGCCTGACTTGTAGAAGCCCGATAACTATCAGGATCCATTTCTAAGCCATAAAAATATTGTTGTGTATTTCTCAGGGTAGAATCTGTTGATGAAAGCTGTAATACCTTTTTGGGATGAAAAGGCGAAAACCTTAATGTTTGCCCTCCACCAACAATAATTTCTCCTAAACCCAAGGCTATATTTGCGATACCTTCATGAGATTTTTCATCACCTATAGGATAAAAATTTATAGAGCGAGCCACTCCGGATATATTCGGATAATAAACATCTTCATATTGTTTGCCTGTAACTTCTTGTAAAATAACAGCCATTTTACTTTCTTCGATCGTATGGGATGTTGCCTTTAAATACATTCGGCTATTTTGAAAAAAAGAAGAGGCTATTACAGATTTTATGGCATTTGTGGTCATTTCCAACAATTCCTTTGCATTGGATTGCGGAATCATATAGGTAGCAAAAACACCTGCAAAAGGCGTATATAGAGAATCTTCTAAAACACTTGAAGAGCGAACGGCAATAGGGCGTTTTATTATCTTTAAAAATGCTTTTAGATCTTCTATAACCCATTTTGGTAAGGGTTTTGAAATAAATTCTTTAAGAATTTTTTCATCATCCGTAGTATTGGCAACAAAGCTTATCAATTTATTCTTTTCGATAAACTCATCAAAAACCTCTGTACTTAACACTACGGTTCTGGGAATGGAAATAAACACGTTTTCGTATTTATTAAATATTCTGTGCCTTTTTAAAAATGAATCTATAAAAGCCAATCCTCTACCTTTACCTCCCAATGCGCCATCTCCAATTCTAGCAAACCCTAAATACCCATCGTATTTATTTCTATCAAATTTTGAAATAATTCCTCTAGATCTATAAACGCGGTAAGCTTTGATAGCTTCTATTAAAAATTCTCTTATTTTTTTTGTATCATCAAATTCATCATATTCTACTTTACTAAATAAGTCGGCTAATGGAAAAAGAGCCCTGGATCTTAACCATTTTGAATACTCGCTTCGTATAGCATGATACAATATGGCGTCGTCTGTAACCCAGCTTAAAGCTTTTTGAAGACCACTCAGATCTTTTACCGTAACTAAGACTTTTTCTTGAACGGGATCCCAAAATTCAAAATCGCCAAAAGAAAAATATTTAGTGATATAATTTTTAAATTCTTCTTCGATGGTCTCGGAATGTTTCCATAAAAATTTTCCTTTTAACTTTAAAGCAAGTGCCTCATTTTCTTTATCAGATGATTGTATTAAAAACGGAAAATACCTTTCAATACTTCTTACATATTTTAATAACTCAAAGCCTGCTTCGGGATCGCGCTTACCATCTTTAAAATAATTTACATCTGAAATAACACCTAAAAGGTTGTCCTTATATTTTTGGAATAACTGTAAGCCATCTTCATAATTGGTTGCTAATAAGATCTTCGGACGCCCCCTCATCAACATCATGCCTCGATGTTCATTTAATCCCTCAGACATAAATGAGCGTGTTTGTTTCAAAATAATTTTATAAATAATTGGCAAATACCTCGAATAAAACCGAAGTGAATCTTCAACCAATAAAATGGCCTTAACGCCTATTAGATTTATGTCTTTTTCGGCATTCATCCTATCTTCGGTAAGCTTAATGATGGCTAAAAAAATATCAACGTTGCCATTCCAGTGAAAAACAGAATCTATGATCCCAAGATTTGCCCTTAAGATCTTTTTTCTAAGCTCCGAAGAATAGTGGCTAAGTGCAGCTATGGGTATATTTGGAAAGGATTCTTTTATGAGTTTGGAAGTTTCAAACACATTATAATTACCAATATCCAGCCATGTGATCACCAGATCAATTTTATCGGTACTCAGTATTTTTATAGCTCTTTTAGCCGAATTGGCATGTATAAAACTTGGTGGGTATCTTAAATTTAAAGCGGTATATTCATTAAAAATATGCTCATCAATTCTACCATCCTCTTCTAACATATAGAAATCATAATTAGAACAAACGATTAATACTTTATTTATTCTGTTTTGCATTAATTCATTAAATGCGAAGTCTTCAAATAAATGAGTTTTTAAATCTGGTAGTTGTTCGTTGTTCATTTATGAATTGCTTTTGATAATATATGCAAGATATAATTTTACCTATTATTTTTTCGTTTTTACGAAGCTTATTTGAATTAAAAAAGGAGTTACAATTAAGCAACCCCTTTTTTAATTTAATTCGTTCATTGGTGACTAAACAACACCTTGTGCTAACATGGCATCGGCTACTTTTACGAATCCTGCTATGTTTGCACCTCTTACATAATCGATATATCCATTTTTTTCCTTGCCAAATTCAATACAAGAATCATGTATATCTGCCATAATTTTTTTAAGCCTTTCATCCACTTCATCACGTGTCCAATTGATACGTAAAGAGTTTTGGCTCATTTCTAAACCAGATGTTGCTACACCTCCTGCGTTGGAAGCTTTACCGGGCGCATATAAGATCTTGGCTCTTTGGAAAGCATGAACCGCCCCGGGAGTTGATGGCATATTTGCGCCTTCACTTATCACATAACATCCATTTTTTAACAATGTCTTTGCATCGTTTCCATTAAGTTCATTTTGGGTGGCACAGGGCATGGCCACATCACATGTTACTTCCCATGGCGTTTTGCCTTTTAAAAATTTAGCCTTTGGATATTTTTTTACGTATTCGCTAATGCGGCCACGTTTAACATTTTTTAATTCCATTACAAAGGCCAATTTATTAGCATCGATGCCTGCTTGATCGTAAATATATCCCGAAGAATCCGACAATGTAACAACCTTGGCGCCTAATTGTGTTGCTTTTTCACAGGCGTACTGGGCTACGTTTCCAGAACCGGAAACAGTGACTGTTTTGCCTTTAATGGTATCCTTTCTTGTTTCGAGCATACTTTGCGCAAAATATACAGTTCCATAACCTGTAGCCTCAGGGCGAATTAATGAACCTCCCCACGACATGCCTTTTCCTGTTAATACACCCGTAAACTCATTCCGTACTTTTTTGTACATACCAAATAAGAAACCTATTTCTCTTCCTCCAACACCAATATCTCCTGCAGGCACATCCGTATTCGCCCCGATATGGCGGCATAATTCTGCCATAAAACTATGGCAAAAACGCATAATTTCATCATCTGTCTTTCCTTTAGGATCAAAATCAGATCCACCTTTACCGCCACCCATAGGCAGTGTGGTCAAAGCATTTTTAAATACTTGCTCAAAGGCTAAAAATTTAAGAATACTTAAATTCACCGTTGGATGAAATCGCAAACCACCTTTATAAGGTCCTATGGCTGAGTTCATTTGAATCCTATAACCCCTGTTCACAATGATTTCTCCAGAATCATCAACCCATGGAACTCTAAACATCATCACTCTCTCAGGTTCCACCATTCTTAATAGAATATTTTTGCCACTATAAATATCATGATTGGCAATATAGGGAAGTACAGTTTCTGCCACTTCCTCAACAGCTTGTAAAAATTCTGGCTCATGTGGATTGCGTTGTTTAACCAAATCCATGAACTCTTTTATTTTTGATTTCATAATTTAAATGGGTGATTTTTAATTATTTAATAATTTAACCTTAACAAAAGTAATTAATTTTGTCATATTTTTAATTGATAAAAATCATATTTTTCGCAAATACTTATAAGCGCCCAAGCGATTGAAATAATATGTTCAAAAGGAAATATAGTTTATTCAAAACTAGACCTCACAATTAAGGAAAAACATTAAATTTGCAACCTATTAAGAAATGGGCATGTTAGATAAAGTAAAAGAATATATAAACGAAGTAAATGCTTTTCAATCGGGTTCGAAAGATGAAATTGAAGCTTTTAGAATAAAATATTTGGGCAGCAAGGGACTGTTAAAAGAACTGTTTTCCGAATTTAAAAATGTTGACCCTAAACTGCGTAAAGATTTTGGCCAGGCATTAAATAACCTAAAAAATGCGGCTGAAAATAAAGTGTCAGCACTTAATGATGCCTTAGAACTCAACACAGAACATAAAAGCATCTATGGAGACCTGTCACGGCCCGCAGAACCTATTGAACTAGGCGCACGCCATCCCATCTCGATTGTAAAAAATCAAATTGTAGATGTTTTTTCAAGAATAGGTTTTACCATTTCCGAAGGCCCCGAAATTGAAGATGACTGGCATAATTTTACCGCATTGAATCTACCGGAATACCATCCGGCAAGGGATATGCAGGATACTTTCTTTGTAGAAAAAGATCCGGATATGCTTTTAAGAACGCATACTTCATCGGTTCAGATCCGGTATATGGAGAATAACAAACCACCGATAAGAACAATCTCACCGGGACGTGTATTCAGAAATGAGGATATCTCGGCAAGATCACATTGTATCTTTCATCAGGTCGAAGGGCTCTATATCGATACAGACGTATCTTTTGCCGATTTAAAACAGACCTTGACCTATTTTACCAAAGAGATGTTCGGCAAGTCTAAAATCAGACTCCGCCCATCGTATTTTCCATTTACAGAACCCAGTGCAGAGGTAGATATTTATTGGGGACTCAACACTGAAACCGATTACAGGATAACCAAAGGTACAGGCTGGCTCGAAATTATGGGCTGCGGGATGGTAGATCCCAATGTGCTGAAAAATACAAATATCGACCCAACGGTTTATAGCGGATTTGCTTTCGGTATGGGTATAGAAAGAATCGCCATGTTGCTTTATCAGATACCCGATATAAGGATGTTATTCGAAAATGACATCAGATTTTTAGAACAATTTAAGTCTGTTATTTAAAGATTATGAGCCTAAACAAATTTTTAAGAAAAAAAAGTTATCACAGTATAAAACTAAAACGAACCGCCACCAATCATTTTGAGATCAAAGTAAAGATCAATGGTAATAATGGCCGATTTATATTAGATACCGGTGCTTCCAATTCCTGTGTTGGCTTCGATGAGATCAAAACCTTTGGCCTCGTTACCGAATCTTCCGAACATAAAGCGGCGGGAGCTGGAACGGCAGAAATCGATACAGAAATATCGAAAGAAAATAAACTGCAAATAGGTAAATACAAATTAAAAAATATAGACCTGGTCTTGCTTGATCTATCGCATATCAATAATGCCCTAAAAAAACAAAACGCCGAAGAGATCAATGGGATCATAGGCGCCGATATTTTAGAAAAAGGCAAAGCCATTATAGACTACAAGAAGAAAAAATTATATCTTTTAAATTAATCATTCTATGAGCTCGTCTTCAGATCAACGATATAACCTAAGAGGTGTCTCTGCATCAAAAGAAGACGTGCATAAGGCCATAGAAAAAATTGATAAAGGACTTTTTCCTAAAGCCTTTTGTAAGGTAATTCCAGATTATTTAACCAATGATGATGACTATTGCATTGTGATGCATGCCGATGGTGCAGGCACCAAATCATCCCTGGCCTATATGTACTGGAAGGAAACAGGAGATATTTCTGTTTGGAAAGGTATTGCCCAGGACGCATTGATCATGAATATAGACGACCTGTTATGTGTTGGCGCTACAGAAAATATATTATTATCGTCAACCATCGGCAGGAACAAAAATCTTATTCCCGGTGAAGTTATATCTGCCATCATCAATGGTACAGAAACCTTAATAGCAGAACTTGGCAAGTTTGGTGTAACCATACATGCTACCGGTGGCGAAACCGCCGATGTTGGTGATCTGGTAAGGACCATCATCGTAGATTCGACCGTGACGGCAAGACTTAAAAGATCAGATATTATTGATAATGCCCATATAAAAGCCGGAGATGTAATCGTGGGATTGGCATCCTTCGGTCAAGCGACCTATGAAAAAGAATATAATGGTGGTATGGGTAGTAACGGACTCACTTCTGCCAGGCACGATGTTTTTAGTAAAATATTGGCAAAAAAATATCCTGAAAGTTATGATCATGCGGTTCCCGATGATTTGGTTTATTCAGGAAAAATGAAATTAACAGATAAGGTTCCCAACGCGCCTTTAGATGCCGGCAAGCTCGTCCTCTCACCTACAAGAACCTATGCGCCAATTATTAAAGATATCCTCAAGAAGTACCGGAAACAAATACATGGCATGGTACACTGCAGCGGTGGGGCACAGACTAAAATTTTACATTTTGTAGAAGATGTACACGTGATAAAAGATAATTTATTTGAAGTGCCACCCTTATTTAAAATGATCCAGGAACAATCGAATACCGATTGGAAAGAGATGTATCAGGTATTTAATTGCGGGCATCGCATGGAGTTATATGTACCACAGGAAATAGCCGATGATATTATTTCTATTTCCCGGTCTTTTGATGTAGATGCACAAATCATTGGTAAAGTAGCATCTGCTGACAGGAAAAAGTTGACCATAAAAAGTCCTTATGGTGAATTTATTTATCATTAACCATCTTAATTTTATTTGTACTTTTACCCCTTGTTATGGCAATAATTCTAATTGAATTAAGTTTTTAAGGGTAAACAATAACTGTTTTGAATAAAAAGGTCCTCTTACTTTTACTTTTGCTAGGTTTTATAGTTGTTTTTTTTAGTTGCTCGACTAAAAAAGATGCCTTTTTAAACAGGAATTTTCATGCTTTAAATACCAAATACAATGTGCTTTATAATGGCCAGGTGGCATTCGAACAGGCCAAACAGCAAATTGATGATAATTACGAAGATAATTTTTGGGAATTATTACCCATTGAGCCATTAAAGATCGAAGAAAAGGATCTTGAACTTCCCACTTTCAATACGAATGAAAAACCCGATACCGAAACTACTTCCCAGGGATTTGAAAAAGCCGAAGAAAAAGCGATCAAGGCTGTTCAAAAACATTCTATGGATATCAATGGTAGAGAAAGAAATAAACAAATTGATGATGCTTATTTACTATTAGGTAAAGCGCGCTATTATTCGCAAAGATTTGTTCCTGCCCTGGAGGCCTTTAATTTTATTCTCGGAAATTATACCGATGCAGCAATAAGAGATGAAACGCGGGTATGGCAGGCCAAAACATTGGTGAAATTACAAAATGAACGCCTTGCACTCGAAACTTTAGATTACTTGCTAAGAAATGAGAATTTACCACTCAAATTGGTCGAAAATGCGCATACAGCCATGGCATTGGCCTATGCATCGCTCGATAGTACAGACCTGGTGATAAGACATTTAGACAGCGCTATTATTTTTAGCGATAATATTAAACAAAAGGCTCGTAACTTATTTATTTTAGGGCAGTTATATAGAGAACAACAAAAAATTGATTCGTCAAACATGGCCTTTGAAGCGTTGGCAAGAACACCAAAGGCACCACACAGGTATAAAATCCATGCCGAAATAGACCGGGCAAAGAACTATTCAGAAAAAGATAGCGCAGCCCTCATGCTGGCAAGATTAAAAAAACTGATCAAAGACAGGGACAATCGACCGTATCTTGATGAATTATATTATCAAAAAGGCATCATAGAATTAAAAAATGACAGCGTAGCCAAAGCCATCGCCGATTTTGAAAACTCTATAAAAACCAAACAGGCGAAAGATTTTCAAAAAGAATTGTCATATGAACAATTGGGTAATATCTATTTTGATAAGGCCAATTTTCAACCTGCGGGTGCCTATTACGACAGTGTTATTCAAATCACAAAGAATCAAAATGTAAAACGTGTAAGACGTATAGTGCGGAAACGCAAAAATTTAGAAGAGGTAATTTTATATGAGAATTTTGCCAAGACCAACGATAGTATTCTTAAGATCGCCGGACTTTCTAAGGAGGAGCAAGAACAATTTTATCAATCGTTTATAGATAAACTTAAAAAAGAGGAAGAAGAAGCCCAAAGAAAATTAGAACAGGCCAATATCACTTCTGGCTTTGGTAATTTTAGCGACGAAAGTTCCAAAGATGCTGTAAAGGGAGGGAAATTTTATTTTTATAATGTACAGGTCGCCGGTTTTGGTAAACAAGAATTCAGAAAAACCTGGGGTAACAGGCCTCTTGAAGATAATTGGCGCCTATCTAATAAAAAATCACAAACCTTGACAGGTAATCCACTCGAATTTTTGAGTACAGCCAATGTTTTCGACAATGCTAAAAAATATGAACTTGATTATTATTTAAGCAGGATCCCTACCGAAAAAGAAGAGATAGACAGTATTGCCGCCTTTAGAAATGATGCCTATTATAAACTCGGATTGATCTATAAAGAACAGTTTAAAGAATATCCATTGGCAGCAGAGCGATTAGAAAAATTATTAAGTTTTGATCCTAAGGAAAGTCTTATTCTTCCTACAAAATATCATTTGTATAAAATTTACGCTAATTTTAACCCCGAAAAGAGCAATAAATACAAGGAAGAAGTCGTTAACAATTATCCAGATTCAAGGTATGCAAACATTATCTTAAATCCGGAACAAGTGTTGGCGTTCAATGAAATAGATGATTCACCAGAAGCGGTTTATGAAGATGCCTATTGCGACTATGATTATTTGCGTTATGAAGAAGCCGCAGCGAAGGTTGAAGATGCCATCCAAAAATTTGAAGATTTACCTATTATTGCTAAATTTGAATTATTAAAGGCATATATTACCATGAAGACAGATGGTGCAGAAGCCTTTATAGAAGCGCTCAATTATGTAGCCATAAATTATCCTAATTCAGAGGAAGGCAAACATGCAGTTAGGATCTTAGACGGGTTTGACAACCCTGATAAATAACATCGCATAATAAAAAAATAGAAGCAGAAAAATAAAAAAATAGTTACTCCCCAATTTGACATTGAAAAAGAAAAGAAAAAACGGAGTATAAATTAAAATATTAGAAATTATGTTTTCTGAAAAAAAATCAAATCCAAACCAGGTATTAGAAAGAAATATCATAGGTAAGAACACTTCATTTGTTGGGGATGTAAAATCTGAAGGAGATTTTAGAATAGACGGTTCTATAGAAGGTAATATAAAAACGAGCGGAAGGGTTGTTATTGGCCAGGAAGGTTCTGTAGATGGCACCATCGAATGCACAAATGCTGATATAGAAGGAAAATTTTCAGGTAATTTAGTGGTAGATCAAATGCTGTCTTTAAAAGCATCTGCAACCATTTCGGGTGAAGTTACTTTAGGCAAACTCTCGGTTGAACCAGGCGCAAACTTTAATGCTTCTTGTACCATGAAAGGATCTGTAAAAGCATTAAAAAATGAACAACGAAAAACAGAAAAAACAGCTTAATAATTACGCTAAATTTTCTGGTATCGCCATACAAATGTTCATCATAATTGGCATTGGTACTTTTGCAGGGGTTAAACTTGACGAATACTATCCCAATACTTATAATTTATTTACAGTAATTTTGTCATTATTTTCGGTAATAATGGCCATCGTTTTTGTGATAAGGCGCATTATTTCCTCTACAAAAGACAATTGATCTATGAACCCAATTTTTAAAAAAAGGCAGTACTCCTTTTTTATCCAACTCCTTCTAATTACATTAATTCTTTTCGGAATTCATAGCTATTTGATCTTTCACTTTTCAAATCAAGCAATATTCTTCCCTGTCTGGCAGATCTATCTTTTTCATTTTATGGTTACGCTCGCTATGTATACTTTAATTAATTATAAATATTCCCAAAACAATACTAAAATATTCAATGCATTCATGTTGTCAACCTTGGTTAAAATGGTCTTGGCAATTGTATTTTTACTACCGCTCCTGATCTCATCTTTGGATGATAAAATACCTGATGTTTTCAATTTTTTTATTCCCTATTTTATTTTTCTGATTTTTGAGATATACAGTATTACCTCCTTATTAAAAGAGGAATAAATCCCTCTCAAAAGCTTACCATTTGGTGACCTTAAATTATCATAAAATATTATTTGTCTTTTAATATAATGTACGTACATTTGCACCGAATTTTTAGCATCTTATATTTATAATTTAGTTCACAATGCAGGTCAACATCTTTAGAACACTTTTAATGATATTGTTTATAGCTATTTCATTTAATGGATATGCTGTTAATGAAGAAGAAACTAAAGAAGGAGAAGATGAAAAATTCGATCCCAAAGAAATGATCATGCATCACGTAAAAGATGCTCATGAATTTCATATCCTCGACTGGAATGGCAAACCAATTTCAATTGCCCTGCCTATCATATTATGGACAGATAACGGACTTACCACCTTTATGTCGAGTGCGTTTCACCACGACGATTCAGGCCAGGTTATCGTAGAAAAAGATGGCGCGAAATTCGTAAAACTTCACGAAAAGATCTATCAATTAAATAGCGGCGCTCAGGAAGTTGCTTTTGATGAAGAACATCATCCAACAAATGCAACAAAGCCTTTGGATTTTTCTATTACCAGAAATGTATTTATGATGTGGGTTTCTGTACTTGTGCTTTTATTGATATTTATCGGTGCAGCCCGTCGATATAAAAAGTCAGATAATAACGTCCCAACAGGTATTGCCAGTTTTATTGAGCCACTTGTTGTTTTTGTGAAAGAAGAAATTGCCATTCCTATGATTGGCGAACATAAATACAAAAAATATATGCCCTTTTTATTGACCATATTTTTCTTTATATGGATCAATAATGTTTTCGGATTAATTCCGATTATAAATGGTGCAAACGTGAGTGGAAATATAGCATTTACTATGACCCTGGCTGTATTCACCTTTATCATCACCACAGTGAGTGGTAATAAAAATTACTGGAAGCATATATTTTGGATGCCTGGAGTGCCGATACCGATGAAATTATTTTTAATACCAATTGAGTTGATCGGTATGTTTGTTAAACCTATTGCACTGATGATTCGTTTGTTTGCAAACATTACCGCAGGACACATTATTATTTTGGCACTGGTATCGTTGATTTTCATTTTTAAAAACATAGCCGTAGCACCGGTTTCAATGGCATTTATATTATTTATTACCATTATTGAAATTATAGTAACCGCTATACAAGCATATATTTTTACAGTTTTATCTGCCTTATATTTTGGTATGGCAA
>CBDUPN010000028.1:0-20239 GCA_965369125.1 uncultured Aureibaculum sp.
GCAATTGGTATTACTCTGCCAGATTTAATTTCAATACCCAGTTTACAGATGGTTTCAAATATCCAGATACGAGCACCCCTATCTCCAGGTTTTTTGCACCAGCTTATCTTTTTTTAGGTGCTGGCGCATATTATGATCTTAAACCCGATAATTTTTCGATCTATCTATCTCCGGTTACTTTAAAATCTACTTTCGTGCATGATGAGATCTTATCGAATAGCGGGGCGTTTGGCGTAAAAAATGGAGAAAGGTCACGGATGGAATTTGGTTCGCTCATACAAACTTCATGGGACAAAGAACTTTTTAAAAATGTGGTGATGACCAACGACCTTAGCTTGTATTCTGATTATTTAAATAAATATGGAAATATTGATATTAAATGGGATCTCAATTTTTTTCTAACCATTAATGATTTTATAAAGGCGAATGTTGGTGCCCATCTTATTTATGACGATGATATCAAATTTAAAGATGATATCAATAATGATGGCGAATTGGAAACTCTCGGGGCCAGGGTCCAGTTAAAACAGCTTTTAGGTATTGGTATCCTATATGTTTTCTAAAGAACAAATACTAAAGCTCTATTCCTTTTATCTTTTTGTGCAATAATATCGCAGCACCATCAGACATACCTGCAATAAAACCACAAACCGATAAAATTCTTTGATATAAATTATTATCTAAATTTTGATATTTTTTCGGTAGCAGATTCATTAATAAGATGTCGTAATTTGACGCCGAGCCATCATGTGAGTTGTTAACGGCATTTATAAATACCTCAAGTAAATCTGCCAATACCCTATAACCCGAAATCTCCTTTTCGATAACTTCTTTACTTCGATAAACTTTGTCAATACTTATTTTAATAATATCATTAATCTGAGCTTCATACCTGCATTTATCCAATAATGAGATATGATAATCTCCGGATAAGATCTTGCTTTCATTTTCTAAAAAGACCTTAGCCGCTTCATTGATCAAATTGCCAATGGCCAGCGCCCTTAAATATCCAAGTCGGTCTTGTTTGGTGGTTAGCTGATAATATTTTTCGGTATTTATGGTATCTCTAACTAAATTGATCAAATACTCCAGTGCAAATTCTTCTTCTATCAGGCCAAGGTTGATGCCATCTTCAAAATCAATAATAGTATAACAAATATCATCGGCTGCTTCCACTAAAAATGCCAGAGGATGACGCGCAAAAGCAATATCGTCTTTTCTAATTTTTTTTAAACCTAAATTATTGGCAACGTTAACAAACTCTTCTCTATCTGCTTGAAAAAAGCCGTACTTTTTATCACTAATATTATTTGTAGGTCGTTTAGGTAAAGACTCTTTTGGGTATTTCATGAATGCACCCAAGGTGGCATAAGACATTCTTAAACCACCTTCGATGCCCTTTCTGCTTTCTGTTAAAATTTTAAATCCGTTGGCATTCCCTTCAAAATCGATAAGGTCTTGCCATTCTTTATCGGATAATTTATTTTTGAATATACTTCCATTACCAGATTTAAAAAATTCACCAATGGCTTTTTCTCCGCTATGGCCAAATGGGGGATTTCCGATATCATGGGCCAAACATGCGCTTGCTACAATTGCGCCAAAATCATTTGCCTGATAGCCTGTTTCTTTTAATTCGGGGTACTTTTTAATAATCTCTCCCCCTACGATCCTTCCTAAAGAACGGCCAACTACAGAAACTTCCAGACTGTGCGTTAATCGGGTATGAACAAAATCGGTCTTAGATAACGGAACAACCTGTGTTTTGTCTTGTAAACTACGAAACGAATCAGAAAATATGATACGATCGAAATCAACTTCAAAACCTATTCTCGTTTCATCCTGATCTTTTCTTATTCTCTTTTTTGTGTCTCCAAATCTTTTTAAAGAAAGTAATTGTTCCCAATTCATAGATGTATTATTGTGGTCTGCAAGATACTTATTTTAGGTATTAAAAGAATCAAAATACACCTGCAACACAAGCAATAATATTATTCTTTACCATTTACATTTTCTTTAATCCAAACCATACATTCTTTAAAATCTTTAAAAATACGTTCTTCTGGAACTACATCTGGAATAATATCAATACGCTCCATCATATAACGGGGTTGTTCCAATAGGTTTACGAAAAGGATATCAATGTTTTTATTTTTAAGATCTAATAACATATCTTCCATTACATATAGACCGGATTGATCCATATATTGCATACGACCCAAGCGGATAACTACCATAGAGGCCGTATCCGGTATTTGTGCTGCCAAATTCTGAAAATCACTTGTCGAACCAAAAAACAAAGGCCCTTTTATATGCTTAATAAAAACTTTTTCTTTAAGGTGTTTTGGAAAATCTATTTCATCTTTCCAAGCTTCTTCTTTTAAAGGTTTGACATCTGATCGTTGGGCTGTTAGATCACCGATTTTTTTCATAAACATCAACGAGGCAATAACAAGTCCAACACCCACAGCATACACCAAATTCCAAAACGTTGACAGACCCAGTACAGTAATCATTATAATTACTTCCATACTAAATTTAAAAGGTCCGATTTTTAAATCCTTAGGCAAATATGGTATCGCTTTTAATCCTTTATAATCCATTACTCCAATACCAACTGTAATCAATATGCCTGCTAAAACTGCAGCAGGTATTTTTGATGCGATGGGAGCCAAAGCCAATAGGATAACAAAAAGCATAACACCAGCTATCATTCCTGATAATTTCGTTTTACCTCCTGATTTAATATTAACAACCGTTCTAATAGTGGCACCAGCACCTGGAATTCCTCCAAAAAATGCGGCAATACTGTTTCCTATTCCTTGGCCAACTAATTCCTTGTTTGGTTTATGTTTGGTTTTCGTCATATTATCTGCAACAACACTGGTTAGTAGTGAATCGATTGCACCTAGCAAGGCCAATGTTAAGGCTGTGAAAATATACGGGGTGATGCTAGATAAACTAAATTCCGAGAAAATTTCAAGCCTTGGTATAGGCAAGCCACTTGGGATTTCTTCAATTGGCCTATAATCCAATCCAAAACCTACAGCAATCCCAGACATAACGATTAGTGCTACCAATGTGCTGGGTATGAAGGTAGTGATCCGTTTAAATCCATAAATAATAATAATTGTGGAAAGCGCCAGAATTAATTCAAGCCAATTAATATTTTGGAATGCCCTTGGAATTACTTTTAATGCTCCTAATGCGCCAGATGCTTCTTTAGCTGCCAGCGTTTTGGACTCCTTCATGATATCCTCCTGCGTTATCGTTTCGGCTCTATCAATAGTTTCTTTAAAATTTTCAAGAACTAAAATACCTTCTCCAGCTTCATCCTTTAATATGTTTTCTAACATTAATTCCTCGGCCTGTGGTTTGAATTGTTGAACGAATTCTACATCTTCCTTCGGATAATAACCTAATGAAGGCAGAATTTGTGTAAGTATAATGATTACTCCAATGGCTGTCATAAAACCGGAAACAACAGGATAGGGAATATATCTAATATACTTTCCAAGCCCTATAACTCCTAAACCAATTTGCATTAGACCTGCTAACAAAAACACGGTCAAAATTGCCGGTAAAGCCTTGTTAACATCTCCATCATTTGTGGCTATAATACCAGCAATAATGACCATACTAACCGCTGTCATCGGGGCTGTTGGACCAGAAATTTGCGTATTGGTTCCACCAAAAAGAGCTGCAAAAAAGCTAATAAATATAGCACCATATAATCCTGCTGTTGGTCCTAATCCTGAAGACACACCAAAGGCTAATGCTAGTGGTAAAGCTACAATACCAGCAGTGATTCCACCAAAGGCATCGCCTTTGATATTTGAAAATAAATTTTTCATTTATTATATTTTTAAAGGTTTGTTAATATATTTCTTTTTTTATCTATTTCAAATATTAATTAAAAGTTGACAAATGTTATAATGTTTATTTGATCTCTCGAATTATTTTCAAAAAATTGGTTCATATATCCTAATTCGAATCGTATGTTTTTATTGAGGTTATATCCTAAACCACCATAAACCCTATTTCTATCGAAAATTGCACTTTTGGAATTTAGAAAAATCTCATTATATGCCGAAAGATACAAAGGGCTATGACCAGATTCGGTTTTCATCAAAGGAATATTAAGACTTAAAAAATACCTAAAACGTAATTTAAAATCGGCTTCAACAAATCGCTGTTCAAATCGATAACGGTGACTTAACTTTACTTTCCCAATACTTTGTTTGGTTGTGTATTGTTGAAAAACTCGATGCTCATTTACTGATATTTTATTTTCTGTATTCTCAATGTAGTTTTCAGATAAGATAAAACCATATCCTAACAAAACATTATTGTTCTCAGAAAGGTTGTAACCAATTCCGGTTCTCAGCAATAATTGTTCCAGATCACCAACTATATTATAATTTCGGTATTGAACTTCATTATGTAAATTCCATTTGGAATTTAATTTTTTATTACCAATATAAATGAGCCAATTACCTAAATTACTATCCTGACTAAACCCAATGAAAGGCAATGCTAGCGTTAACGCTAACACTGCTGTTTTCAATTTTAACATTCTATTTGTTTTTCTTAAAAATCTAATCTTATTCAAAAAAATCAACGGCTCCTGTATTAATATCATACATAGCCCCTATTATTTTTACCTCACCTTTGTTTTGCATTTCTGCGAGGACCGGACTTTCTTTTAAGATTCTATCTATAGTAAGCTGTACATTTTTAGCCGCTACATTATCAACAAAATCACTGTTTTTAGAGTTTCGAGATTTAGGATCTTGGGGTTCTTTAACTGCCTGAACGGCTGGTTTTATTTTTGCCAGCATATTGGTTAAATTACCTAATTTGGCATCATCACAAGCTCCTTTTACAGCTCCGCAAGCAGTATGACCCAACACAACTATTAGTTTTGTCCCGGCTAATTTACTTGCAAATTCCATACTTCCTAAAATATCTTCATTAACAAAATTACCTGCTATCCGAACACTAAAAATATCACCAAGCCCTTGGTCAAAAACCAGCTCTGCCGATACCCTTGAATCTATACAACTAAGTATTGTCGCAAAAGGAAATTGTCCGTCGCTTGTATCGTTTACCTGCTCAAGCAAATTTCTATTTGCTTTCAAGTTATTTTGAAATCTTAAATTTCCCTCTTTTAAATACCTTAGGGATTTCTCGGGGGTCATTGTTGCTTGTGTTTCTCTAGTATGTGCTTTCATTTATGTATGTTTTTAATAATTTAAATTACAGATGTTATTTTAATGGAATTACAATGATATTTTATAGTCTAAATTTTATTCAATAGAATTTAAACATTTTATAAAATTTGTTCTGTTTTAAAAATCAATAATCTTTAAAATAGATAATAGGCTTTAAATAGCCAAAGGTTTAAAATTACGAAATATATGATTGCGGTGGAGGTGAAATGAGATTCAAATAGGGTTTTGAATAATCATTAAAATAATACCCAGAATTATTCGTGTTTCCTGAGGATTCAATTTCGGAATTAAGGTTATTAATCTCAAATACTAATACTTCTATATCTTTGATTTCATTTCCTTCTTTTTCTTCCTGTTCGTTTAATGATAGGATGATTGAAATATCAATAGAATCATCAATAGCAGCAATAATCGATGGCGCTGAACACATGGCCATAATAACTAAAGTGAAAAATATTGCTATGCTATTTTTATTCATTTCTAATTGTAAAAGTGCGAAAATATTAATTTAGAAGTTCTTGTATGTTAAGAAAATGTGAATTTTATCATCAATTTGTTATTTTTTTTCCTTCGACAAGAATTTTAATTAGATTAATAACCATTTGGAAACATTCAGTTAACATAGAGTTACTTTATTTGCAATAAAAAATAGAAATCATATTATGAAACTTAAAATTACACTAACAACACTTGCTTTTTTTTCAATTTTTTTAATAAATGCACAAGAAGATGATTCTCCCAAATTTGGAAAAGGAATTTTTAATTTAATTGGGCAAGATAGTACCTGGACCATGAAGGTGGCTACCCGAATGCAATTTTTAGCTGTTGCAAATTTTGAAGAAGGCGAAAGCGGTGAATCTAACTTTTTGGTAAGACGTGCTCGATTAAAATTTGATGGTTTTGCTTTTTCCCCTAAACTTAAATATAAGTTAGAATTGGGGCTTTCAAATCGGGATATTTCGGGAGCTTCTGAATTTACAAGCGATGCCCCAAGATATATTTTGGATGCTGTTATCAAATGGAATTTTTATGAAAATTTTGAATTATGGTTTGGGCAAACAAAATTACCAGGCAACATTGAACGCGTAATCTCATCTGGAAATCTTCAGCAAGTGGATCGTTCTCTATTAAACAGTCGTTTTAATATAGATCGTGATATGGGGATACAACTGCGCCACAAATCTAACTTATCTGATACATTTGTAATGAGGGAAATATTCTCTATTGCTCAAGGTGAGGGAAGAAACATTACGAGCGGAAACTTAGGAGGGCATCAATATACCGGCCGTTTAGAATTTCTTCCATTGGGTGAGTTTACAAGCAGCGGAGATTATTCTGGAAGTGATTTAAAGCGTGAAGAAAAACCCAAATTACTTCTTGCTGCAACTTATGACCACAATAACAATGCCGTTAAAGACAGAAGTAATCAAGGTTCGTATATGACCAATGATATAGGTTTTTACCAAACTAATATTAATACCTTGTTTATCGATGCCATGTTTAAATATAAAGGGTTTTCATTTATGGCCGAATATGCCGACAGAGACGCTGACGACCCATATGCAAAAAATTCTGATGGAACTCTTACAGGCGACCAAGTACAAGTTGGCCGAGGTTTAAATCTACAAACGGGTTATTTATTTAAGAATGACTGGGAGGTTTCCGGTCGATACACAAATATTGAATTAGATAAGATCGTTACCGGTAAAGATCCAGAAAATCAGTACACGTTAGGTATTTCTAAATATATAGTTGGGCATAAATTAAAAGTTCAATCTGATATTAGCCTTTTGGATATTGCAAATAGTGGCAACGAAATTATGTACAGATTACAATTTGATATACACTTTTAAAATTTAGAACCTTATTATACCAAAAAAGAGAGCTTGAAGCTCTCTTTTTTATTTTAAATTTTCTAGCATTTAGGTAACATAAACATAACATAATAGTCATTTTAACTTAACCCTTACATAAACTTTGAGTTGTTTCTTTGTACCATAAAATCAGTAAAAAAACAAATGAAGAAATTAACAATTATTATGTCCTTAACGCTGGTATTAGCAGCTTGTGGAGAAAAGAAGGAAAAAGTAGAAAACAGCATAGATGGGGTTGAATTATCCGGAACTATTAAAGTAGATGGATCTAGTACTGTTTTTCCAATAACTGAAGCCGTAGCAGAAGAATTTAGAACAGTTCAACCCGATGTAAAGGTTACAATTGGTGTTTCGGGAACAGGTGGCGGATTTAAAAAATTCTCGAGAGGAGAAACAAACCTATCTAATGCATCAAGACCTATAAAAGATAAGGAAATAGAGGCTTGTGCAGAAAATAATATCACTTATTTAGAATTAGAAGTTGCTTATGATGGTTTGGCGGTATTGGTTCATCCTGAGAATGACTGGGTCGACAATTTTAATATAGAAGAATTAAAGAAGATCTGGGAGCCTGCAGCTCAAGGTAAGATAATGAAATGGAACCAGATCCGTCCGGAATGGCCGAATGAAGAAATTCATTTATTCGGACCCGGTGTAGCTTCAGGTACCTATGATTATTTTACAGAAGCCGTAGTTGGAAAAAGCGGCTCTAGTAGGGGTGATTTTACGGCAAGTGAAGACGATCATGTCTTGGTGCAAGGTATTGCAGGCGATAAATTTTCTTTAGGATTTTTCGGACTGGCCTACTATACAGAAAATAAGGATAAACTGAAATTAATAGGTGTTAATAATGGTGAAAAAGTGGTAAAACCTACTTTAGAAACCGTTAGTAATGGCACATATAGCCCATTATCCCGGCCATTATTTGTATATGTTAACAGCACATCTGTTAAACAACCAGAAGTGGTAGAGTTCGTAAACTTCTATATTGATAATGCCGGAGAACTATCTAAGGATGTAGGATATATTCCGCTTCCAGTTGAAAACTATGAAAAAGCAAGAGAGCGTTTTAAAACTTTTGTTGAAAGTAACAAATAAGCAAAAGTTTATTTACGGGGAAAATCAGGTGTCCTTTGGCATCTGATTTCCTTATTAAAAACAAATTTGAATGCGTAAAATAAAAGAGCTTGTAATAGAAAAGTCGCTATTCTCCAGTGCACTGGTTACCATTGCGGTTACAGTAGGGATCATTTTAGTGTTAGCGATCGAAGCTTTTCGTTTTTTTAGTGAGGTTTCTATTGTGGATTTTTTTACAGATACGCAATGGACTCCTTTATTTACCGATAAACATTATGGTATTTCAGCATTACTTTCCGGTACCTTATTGACCTCTTTTATTGCTATTGCTGTGGCACTGCCTATCGGACTGTCCATTAGTATTTACTTAAGCGAATATGCTCCAAAAAGTTTTAGAAAAACCATTAAGCCATTATTAGAATTATTGGCTGCTGTACCGACAGTGGTCTATGGATTTTTTGCTTTGGTAGTAGTAACCCCTTTTTTACAACAGATCATACCGGGTCTATCTGGATTTAACTCGCTGTCTGCGGGTATCGTAATGGGTATCATGATCATACCTTTCGTTTCTTCTTTAAGTGAAGATGCTTTGTATGCTGTCCCAAATTCTTTGAGGGAGGCTTCTTATGGTATGGGAGCCACAAAATTACAAACAGCCTTTAAAGTAATTATTCCTGCGGCTTCGTCTGGAATTATTGTTTCAATAATATTAGCTATTTCAAGGGCTATAGGAGAAACGATGATCGTTGCTATCGCTGCAGGACAACAGCCTAGGTTAACTTTTGATCCTACCGTTCCGGTAGAAACCATAACCGCCTATATCGTGCAAGTTAGTTTAGGTGATGTTCAGCATGGTTCGATAGAATACAGAACAATTTTTGCGGCTGGTATTACACTCTTTGTATTTACATTTTTGCTAAATACCTTAAGCTATAGGATTAGAAAGAAATATCAGGAGAAATATGAATAATCTTCAAAAAAATAGGCTAAAAGACAAGCTCTTTAAATTTTGGGGTATATTCTGTACCTTGATAGGCTTAGTGCTCTTAACTGTATTCATCGGAGATATTCTCATCGATGGAATAGGTCGCATAGATTGGGCGTTTATCACCGATCTCCCTTCTAGAAAGGCCGAAAAATCCGGGATTTATACCGCTTTAATGGGAAGTATTTGGATATTATTATTAACAGCAGTAATAGCTTTCCCTTTAGGAGTAGCAGCAGGAATATATCTGGAGGAATATGCGCAAAACAATAAATTATCAGGATTATTAGAAATTAATATTTCCAATTTGGCCGGAGTTCCATCGATTATATATGGTTTATTAGGTCTGGAGGTTTTTGTAAGAATGATGAACCTTGGCGCAAGTGTGTTAGCTGGTAGTTTGACCTTGTCATTATTAATTTTACCGATCATTATTGTAGCCACTCGTGAAGCCTTAAAAGCAGTACCAAGGTCTATTAAAGATGCTTCATATGCATTAGGAGCCTCAAAATGGCAAACCATCTGGCATCAAACATTACCTGCTTCTTCCGGAGGGATATTAACAGGTATTATTTTAGCACTCTCAAGAGCGGTTGGAGAGACAGCACCATTGATCGTAATCGGTGCCTTGGCCTATGTACCATTTGCACCTCAAAGCCCAATGGATGAATTTTCGGTGCTGCCTATCCAAATTTTTAACTGGATTTCAAGACCACAACATGGATTTATAGAAAATGCTGCAGCAGCAATTATAATATTATTACTAATTACTTTTATAATGAACGGAATTGCGGTTTACTTTAGAAATAAATGGCAAAAGAAATTAAAATAACTATGGAGACCACTTTAGATAAGAAAAAAACAAAAAATAAAGCACCAAAATCTGCGATACAGAAGACCTCTAAGATAGAAGTGAATGATGTGAAGGTATGGTATGATGATTTTAATGCCATCCGTGGGATTGATATGACCATCAAACCAAATACCGTTACTGCTTTTATTGGTCCTTCGGGCTGTGGAAAATCTACTTTCCTACGACTGTTTAACCGAATGAATGATTATATAGAGGCTTTCAGAATGGAAGGAGAAATATTGATCAATGGAAATAATATTTACAAGAAAAAAGTTGATGTTGAAGAACTCCGTAAGGAAATCGGGATGGTCTTTCAAAAGCCAAACCCCTTCCCTAAATCTATTTTTGAAAATGTAGCTTACGGATTAAAAATTCAAGGTATAAAAGATAAAAAATTCATCAATGAAAGAGTAGAAAAGGCTTTAAGACAAGCAGATCTTTGGGAGGAAGTGAAAAGCAATCTAAAAAAATCGGCACTTGCCTTATCCGGAGGTCAGCAGCAGCGATTGTGTATTGCCAGAACCCTGGCCGTTGAACCTTCTATCATCTTAATGGATGAACCAACTGCATCTTTAGACCCTATTTCTACTTCTAAAATAGAAGATCTTATCTATAATCTTAAAGAAAAATATACGATAATTATCGTTACGCATAATATGCAACAAGCGAGTAGAATTAGTGATTATACGGCTTTTTTCTATATGGGAGACCTTATAGAGTATGGTAAGACCAAAAAGATATTTACAAATCCGGAAAAACAACAAACCGAAAACTATATCACAGGACGTTTTGGTTAAAAAAATATAATTATGATAGGAAATGTAGAACAACAAAGAGAAGATCTGAATCAAGCAGGATATGAGATGCTTATCTTATGCAAAACACAATTGGAAAAGGCAAGAGAGGCTTTTGTTAACAACGATAGTGACCTTGCAGAAGAAGTTATAAGAAATGAAACACGCGTAAATGCCTTAGATCTAAAAATAGAAAAAGATTGTGAAAAATTTTTAGCGCTGTATACTCCAGTAGCCACAGATCTTAGGTTTATTATGGCTGTTCTAAAAATAAATTCTGAACTTGAAAGAATAGCCGATCACGCTTATAACATTTCAAAATATGTAGTTGAAGAAGAAAAGAAAATAGCACCACATTTATTAAAAGTTGTCGAATTCGAAAAGATGTTCGAAACAATTACCTCTATGCTCGATCATATAACCTTCGCCTATACCGAAAAGGATGTAAAAATAGCTAGAAAAGTATTTAAAAAAGATAAAATATTAGACAAAATAAATTTAAGATCATTTACCATTCTTGAAGAAGAAATTAAAAAAGATAATAATTTAATTTCACAAGCCTTATTGGTGTTTTCGGTAGTAAAAAAATTAGAACGTGTTGGCGACCTTATTAAAAATATTGCCGAGGAAATAATATTTTATATTGACGCAGAAGTTCTTAAGCATAAAAAGAAAAAATAATATCTTGAATATTGATTTGAATCCGAAATTTTAAAATAATTTATTAATTAATAACCTTTTCATAACATTTGAAACTAAATTTTAAAGTACGTTTGTAAAGTTACTTTCAACAATTTAGTTATGAATGATATTTACTTATTAATGATCATTGCTCTGGCTGCTTTAGCCATTGCAGACCTCGTTGTGGGCGTTAGTAATGACGCCGTTAACTTTTTAAATTCAGCCATTGGCTCTAAAGCCATTTCCTTTAGAACCATCATGATCGTGGCCAGTCTTGGTGTTGCCTTCGGTGCGGTTTTTTCTAGCGGAATGATGGAGGTTGCCAGAAAGGGAATATTTGTTCCAGGCGAGTTCTTCTTTAGTGAGATCATGATCATTTTTATGGCGGTAATGATCACAGATATCTTGCTGCTCGATTTTTTCAATACCCTGGGCATGCCCACGTCGACAACTGTTTCCATAGTTTTTGAATTATTAGGTGCGGCTGTAGCTGTAGCTTTAATAAAAATTGGTGCCAACGATGGTTCTGTATCAGATCTGGTAAATTATATAAATACCGAAAAAGCTACTGAGATCATTATAGGGATCTTACTCTCTGTGGTGATTGCATTTTCTGTTGGTGCCTTTGTGCAATATGTTTCACGTGTACTTCTTTCTTTTAATTTTGAAAGAAAAGGCAAATGGGCAGGTGCTTTATTTGGTGGCGTTTCCCTCGCTGCTATCACTTATTTCATTTTTATAAAAGGGATAAAAGGGACAGATTATTACGAAAAAATTAGCCCATTAATTGAAGGTAAAACATTGTTAATAGTTGTTGCTAGTTTTATATTATGGTCTTTATTATCCTATATCGTTATAAAATTTCTCAAAACTAATATTTATAAGTTAATTATATTGGTTGGAACTTTCGCCTTGGCCTTGGCTTTTGCCGGAAACGACCTAGTTAACTTTATCGGAGTACCAATAGCCGCATGGCAATCCTATGAAGCATGGATAGCATCTGGTGTGCCGGCAACAGAATTTGCCATGTCTTCATTAGCACAAAAGGTTCCAACACCTGAATTATTACTGTTAGCTGCTGGTTTAGTTATGGTATTAACGCTTTGGTTTTCAAGTAAAGCCAAAGGTGTTGTTAAAACATCCTTAGATCTATCGAGTCAAAGTGATATTAAAGAGCGTTTTGAACCACATTTTTTATCAAGAACCTTGGTAAAAGGAACCATGATGATGTCAAGATATATCGATACCATTATTCCCACTTCAATACAGAATAAAATTGAAAGGCAATTTAAAAAACCTGTAATTGAATTACCGAAAGGGAAAAAGCATGAATTACCAGCTTTTGATATGGTGCGCGCTGCCGTAAATTTAATGGTCGCGAGTGTGTTGATCTCGATTGCCACTTCTATGAAATTACCTTTATCTACTACTTATGTAACTTTTATGGTAGCCATGGGTACATCACTTGCTGATAGGGCTTGGGGAAGTGAGAGTGCGGTTTATAGAGTTGCCGGGGTTTTAAATGTCATTGGCGGTTGGTTCTTTACTGCTTTAAGTGCCTTTATCGCGGCCGGTATCGTGGCATACCTTATACATTTAGGAGGAGGTACTATGATCGCTGTCTTATTATTATTTGCCATCCTTTTATTAGCAAGAAACTATGTAAAACATATTAAAAAAACGCGTGAAGTTAGAGCCGAAGACAGTTTATCTAGAGCCGAAAGCAGATCAATTCATGGTGTGATTGAAGAGAGTGCAGACAATATATCTAAAGCCTTAAAAAGAGTAAGTAAAATCAATCAAAATACGATTCATGGATTAATTAATCAGGATCTTACCATTCTGAAAAAGGCCAATGACACCGTAGTGAAATTAGAAAATGAAATTGAAGACCTACAGAATAATATTTTTTATTTCATTAAAGATCTAGATGATTCGTATTTAGGCGCCAGTAAATTTTATATTGATATCATCGGTAGCCTACAGGATGTTGCACAATCAGCCAGTTTTATTGCAAAAGTAAGTTATAAACATGTGCATAATCACCATAAAGCTTTAAAGAAAAAGCAAGGAGTAGAATTGCTTGAGATCAATAACGAACTCGTGTCTCTTTTTGGAAAAGTAAGAGAAATTTTTGATTCGAGACTTTTTGATGAAATTGTACCTGATATAATTGAACAAAAACAATCATTATTGGTTAAAGTTCAGGAATCTATTCAGAAACAAGTAGAGCGGACAAGAACCGAAGAATCCAGCCCTAAGAACACTACCTTGTATTTTAGCATATTGTTAGAAACCAAAGATCTAATCAAAGCTAATATGAATATTTTGAATTTGTATTACGATGAACATCATTCATCTAAAGATGTTATAGATGAATAATAGTAAAAAAGCACCTTAATCAGGTGCTTTTTTTTTTAAACTCAATTGTCATTTTCTAACAAGGAATCTTTTTCACCATATAAAAGCTCAGCAACCTCGATCAATTTTTTGATCATGTCGTTTACATTCGCATAATCATTAAACAATGAGGAAGCCATTTCGACGGTGATTAGATCTTCCCTAATTAATTTATCGATAGCTTTATTACTTTTATTGATATTTTCTCTTGCCTCATTCTTTAATTTTTTGAGTTGTTCAGCATATTTTTGGGCGTTCTCTGCTTTTCTGAATATATAAATAACGCGTAATACCTTGACTACTTTCTTTCTGAAACTGTCATATTCTTTTAAGAGATATTTATTCTCTAAATTCAAGGCCAAGGTTATATTTTTATTCAATTCTCTCACATCTTTGATGATCTCAACCATTTTACGATTCGCAATTTTAATATCCGTAATTTTATTATTTTGGCGTTCAGAGAGTTTCATGTTCTTCTGAGCTGTTGAGGCATATTTTAAAATTTCTCCATAAATAGATTTGACCTTTCGGTAATATAAATTTTCGACATCAATCTGCATATCTTCAGTAGATTTTTTTATGACTTTTTTAATCTTCTGATCAGACTTTATGTCGTCTCTATGAATATTTAAACCATGAGCCACAATTTCAAAAATGGCATTCTTATATAAATATTTAGATTCCATTATCAAAGCCGAAATGGTTGATGCTGGGAATTCCAAAACAGATTCGTTCAAATATTTAGGTTCATCAATATCCCTATCAACTTTTTCTTTAAACACTTTTAATAATAGTTTTTCCAATTTCCCTATCAACGGTATCATTAATAATACACCAACAATATTGAATATGGTGTGAAACATCGCTAATTTTAATGTGAAATCTGTGGCATGAATGCCAAATAGATCCGACAAAAAGTTTACACCCCTCGCTAATGGGAAAATAAAAATAATAGCAACGATTCCTGTAACAACATTAAAAACTAAGTGAGCGCCCGCCAGTCTTTTCCCTGAAACATTTGAACTCAAGGCGCCTAATATGGCTGTTATGGTAGTTCCTACGTTAGAACCAATGGCCAGGGCTAGGGCATTTTCATATTCAATCTGTCCAGCTGATAATGCAGTTAATATCAATGCCAATGTTGCACTACTCGATTGGAGTATGGTTGTAATTACAATGCCTATTCCCGTATAAATGATCACGCCTAAATAACCCGGAACGGCATATTGTGTCAAGTCTATTTGTTCTTTAAAAACGTCGAAACCATCCTTCATATAGTGGATCCCTAAAAAGAAAAATCCCAAACCTGCCAATACGTTCCCTAACCCTTTTAACGAAATATTTTTTTGAAATGAGAATATAACCCCAAATACCAGCATAGGCATTGCCAGTACCGATATGTTAATTTTTAATCCGAATCCCGCTACCAACCATGCCGTAGCCGTTGTACCTATATTGGCGCCGAAGATGAGTCCGAGACCTCCAGACAGGCTAATTAAACCCGCACTAATGAAAGAAATGGTGAGTACCGATACTAAAGAGCTCGATTGAATAAAGGCAGTAACAAGAGCTCCTGTAGTTATGCTTTTGTATAAATTATCTGTCGCTTTTTTGAGTATTTTTTGTAATGGACCTTTTGTAAAAACCCTGAACCCCTCTTCCAGCATGATCATACCAAAAAGCAAAATCGCTACCCCGGCTGATATGGTCTTGAAATTGGGATTGATGAATAAAATTACTGCCAGTACGAGTAAAAATACCAGAAATAGAAGCCTCCTAATCATATAAAAAGTGGAATGTTATCGTAAACTTACGTAAATAAAAGAAAATATAAATAATCAAATTTAAAAAATAGGAAACAAAAAAATCTCGAAATTTACCCAATTCCGAGATTTTCACTAACTAACCCTCTTAAACTTAATTAAGAACCGCACATCAAGCAATCGTCTGGATTATCTTTAGATTGCTCGATCATTTGTTTAAAATCATCTGAGCTAATTGGCTCATCTTCTACTTTTTCTTTTTTATTCGATAATGTAAACTGAATGGCATTTACTGCCGATTTTGTTCTAAGGTAATACATGCCTGTTTTTAAACCAGATTTCCATCCATAATAGTGCATAGATGTTAATTTTGCAAAATCGGGATCTTTCATAAACAAGTTCAACGATTGTGATTGATCTATAAAATACCCTCTTTGTCTGGCCATATCAATAATATCCTTCATGCTCATTTCCCAAACAGTTTTGTATAGGTCTTTTAATTCTTGTGGTATAGAATCTATATCTTGAACCGAACCATTGGCCCTCATAATTTCTTCTTTCATATCATTATTCCAAAGACCCAATTCGACAAGGTCTTCCAATAAATGTTTATTCACAATGATAAATTCACCAGAAAGTACACGACGCGTATAGATATTGGACGTATAAGGTTCAAAGGCTTCGTTATTCCCTAATATTTGAGAGGTAGACGCTGTAGGCATAGGCGCCACAAGCAAAGAATTTCTTACACCATGTTTCATTACATTCTTGCGTAGTTTTTTCCAATCCCATCTACCGCTAAGGTCATCTTCAGAAACGTTCCACATATTAAACTGAAACTCTCCTTCAGACATAGGTGAGCCTTTGAAGGTTGAATAAGGTTCATTGGCCTTGGCAATTTCCATAGAGGCCGTTACAGCAGCAAAATACAAGGTTTCAAAAATATCCTGATTCAGTTGTTTTGCCTCATCAGAAGTGAATGGTAATCTAAGCAAAATAAAGGCATCTGCCAGGCCTTGAATACCAATTCCAACTGGTCGATGACGGAGATTAGAATTTTCTGCCTCTTTTACAGGATAGTAATTTCTATCAATAACTGTATCTAAATTTTTCGTTACTTTTTTCGTTACTTCATATAATTTTTTATGATTGAAATACTTCTTACCCTGTTCATCTTCACTTATAAACATTGGCATGGCAATAGAAGCTAAATTACAAACCGCGACTTCGTCATGAGCAGTATACTCCATGATCTCAGTACATAGATTTGAAGAACGGATAACGCCTAAATTCTTTTGGTTTGTTTTTCTATTTACGGCATCTTTATATAACATATATGGGGTACCGGTCTCTATTTGAGATTCTAATATTTTCTCCCATAACAAACGTGCCTTGATTGTTTTACGGCCTTTACCTACTTCTTCATAACCTTCATATAATTTCTCGAATTCATCACCATAAGTATCGAATAAATGTGGACATTCATTAGGGCACATTAATGTCCATTCTCCATCTTCCTGTACCCGTTTCATAAAAAGATCGGGAATCCACATAGCATAAAAGAGATCGCGCGCACGCATTTCTTCTTTACCATGATTCTTTTTTAGATCTAAAAACTCGAAAATGTCGGCATGCCATGGTTCTAAATACATCGCAAAAGATCCTTTTCGCTTTCCTCCACCTTGATCGACATAGCGTGCTGTATCATTAAAGACTTTCAGCATTGGAACTATGCCGTTAGAGGTTCCATTAGTTCCTCTAATATAAGAACCGGTAGCCCTCACATTGTGAATTGACAATCCTATCCCCCCGGCAGATTGTGAGATCTTTGCTGTTTGCTTTAAAGTATCGTAAATTCCATCAATGCTATCTTCTTGCATTTGCAATAAGAAACAAGACGACATCTGAGGTTTTGGTGTGCCGGCATTAAACAATGTTGGTGTGGCATGCGTAAAATATTTCTTACTCATCAACTCGTAGGTTTCAATGGCAGCGTCTAGGTCTTCTTTATGTATACCAATAGAAACACGCATAAGCATATGTTGTGGCCGTTCGACAATAACACCATTTACTTTTAATAAATAAGATCGCTCTAATGTTTTGAAACCAAAATAGTCGTATCCGAAATCCCTGTTATAGATAATAGTAGAGTCTAACTTTTCGGCATTGGTATTTATTATTTCGTATACATCATCGGCTATCATCGGTGCTTTTTTCCCTGTACGCGGATTTTCATAAGTATACAGGTCGGTCATTGTTTCTGAAAATGACTTTTTGGTATTTTTATGCAAGTTAGAAACGGCTATTCTTGCTGCAAGCTTTGCATAATCTGGATGTTGCACTGTCATGGTAGCAGCAATTTCCGCTGCTAAATTATCCAGCTCAGACGTGCTAACACCATCGTATAATCCTTCAATAACGCGCATCGCCACTTTTACAGGATCGACCAGGTTATTCAATCCATAACACATCTTTCTTACTCTAGAGGTAATCTTGTCGAACATTACTGGTTCTCTCTTGCCGTCTCTTTTTACTACAAACATTTTGTTGATTAATTTTTTATATTAATTAGGATTTATTTTTTACGATTTGTTCTGTCCTTCCTGCGAAGGCAGTAATCTTTTGCTTGATAGCTCAAATAAATGAGATTCCTGCTTTAGCAGGAATGACATATTAGCTAAAAATCTGCATCGAAGCTTATGCTTCCGGTTCCTCCAGATTTCACACCTGCTTTTTGATATTCTGAAACCCTCTTTTCAAAGAAGTTCGTTTTTCCTTCCAAAGAGATCATTTCCATAAAATCAAATGGATTGCTTGAATTATACACCTTTTCACATCCAAATTCTACCAATAACCTATCGGTAACATATTCGAGATATTCGGTCATTAATTTTGCGTTCATCCCTATTAAGCTAACCGGTAGGGATTCTGTAATAAAACTTCGTTCTATGTCTAGAGCATCACAAAGAATCTCTTTGATTCGTTCTTTAGGTACCTTATTGATAATATGATGATTGTGAAGGTGTACTGCAAAATCACAATGCAAGCCTTCATCCCGTGAGATTAATTCGTTTGAAAAAGTGAGCCCGGGCATCAACCCTCTTTTCTTCAACCAGAAAATAGAACAAAAACTCCCTGAAAAGAAAATTCCTTCAACCGCTGCAAAAGCGATCAAACGTTCGGCAAAACTGGGGCTGTCAATCCATTTCAAAGCCCATTGTGCCTTTTCTTTAATAGCCGGGAAAACCTCTATTGCCCTAAATAAAAGGTCTTTTTCTTTTTCGTCTTTTACATAAGTGTCAATTAACAAAGAATATACTTCAGAGTGAATATTCTCCATCATGATCTGAAAACCATAGAAGAATTTAGCTTCAGAATATTGCACTTCTGAAACGAAGTTTTCGGCCAAGTTTTCATTAACAATCCCATCCGAGGCAGCAAAAAATGCCAGAATATGCTTTATGAAATATTTTTCGTCGTCATTTAACTTGGTACTCCAATCGGTAAGATCTTGATGCAGGTCGATTTCTTCGGCGGTCCAAAAACTAGCTTCCTGTTTTTTATACCATTCCCAAATGTCATGGTGTTGAATAGGAAATATAACAAATCTATTATCATTAGGCTGTAAAATAGGCTCTACTTGCGGCATTTTATAATTAGTTTTTAGAAAAATTAAGATTGATGGATGTTAAGGCCAAAATCGGATGAAACAAATATTCCATTTTTTACTGAAAAAAGAAACTCATAATTATCCACAATACAAGGCAAGTTTTTAACAAAACGAAAAAAAATGGAAAATTTCCTAACATTTTAATGAGGCATAACTCACTGATAATTAATAATTTAAATTTTTAAGAATTGAGCTAGCAGCGGAGTTTACTAGGTTTATAGCATTCGGCGTAAAATGAAAAACTAGCCGGAAAAAAATGATGGATTTACTTTTTATTTGAATCGGCGAATTTTTCTAATTCTTTATACCAATCTTCTCCAAATTTTCTGATCAAAGCTTGTTTGACAAATTTATAAACCGGAACCTGTAATTCTTTACCCAGGGTACAGGCATCATCACAAATCTCCCATTTATGATAATTAACGGCGGCAAATTCAGAGTAGTCTTGTACACGAATTGGGTATAAATGACACGATATAGGTTTCTTAAATGTTATTTCACCTTGATTATAGGCCTCTTCAATACCGCATTGCGCAATGTTTTTATCATCAAATGTGACATATGCGCAATCTTTACCATCTATTAAAGGGGTTTCAAATTCGCCATCAAGGGTAATAAATAGCCCCTGTTCTTTAATAGCTTTTATACCTTCTGGCCTCAGAAAAGGTTTAACTTTAGGGTAGATATCCATGAGTATTTTTAACTCTTCTTCTTCTAATGGGGCCCCCGCTTCACCATCAATACAACAAGCACCTTTACAAGCCGATAGATTACAAACAAAATCCTTTTCAATAATCTCTTCAGAAACTATGGTCTTTCCTAATTGGAACATATTTTAAATACAAAATGATGATCACAAAAGTACATTTATTTCATCAAAAAAAATCTTACTATTTTTATGAAGATTT
>CBDUPN010000029.1:0-19929 GCA_965369125.1 uncultured Aureibaculum sp.
AAGTCGAAGACCTTTTTCAAATAGATTATTAAGGAAAAGTCGAAGACCTTTTTCACATGAACCATCGGAAAATTTGTAAATATTTAAGGTTTGTGATCTAAATACCCAATCATATCTAATTCATATTCCTATAAATTGTAATTTAGTATTCACTAAAAAATTATCACAATAATTATGACTATAAAAGATATAACCTCGTGTCTTGAAGAATTGGCTCCATTAAAATATGCAGAAGAATTCGATAATGTAGGTTTATTGGTTGGTGATTATAATACAGAAGTAAACGGTGTATTGGTAACACTAGACACCTTAGAAAATGTAGTTGATGAGGCAATCGAAAAAAAATGCAATCTAATTGTGAGTTTTCATCCTATCATTTTTTCGGGTTTAAAAAAACTCAACGGCGACAATTATGTTGAGCGCGTTGTGCTAAAGGCTATAAAAAATGACATCGCTATATATGCCATTCATACCGCCTTAGATAATTCCATAAAAGGTGTTTCGGCTAAAATGGCCGAAAAAATAGGATTATCGAATACAAAGATTCTTATACCAAAACGAGGATTGATCAAAAAGTTAACGACCTATGTTCCTAATAAGGACGCAGAAAAAGTTAGAAATGTCTTATTTCAAGCAGGTGCCGGGGCGATCGGGAATTATAATGAATGTAGTTTTAATATCGATGGATTAGGGACATACAAGGGAAACATGGATTCCAATCCGGCAAAAGGCAAAAAAGGACAACTACACTCAGAAAACGAAACCTTTATAAGTGTAATTTTTGAAAAGCATTTAGAGCAAAAAATACTTCAAAATCTTTTTGATACACATCCTTATGAAGAAGTTGCCTATGACATTGTTACTACCGATAATAATCATCAAAATATTGGTATGGGCGTATATGGTGAACTGGCGAATAATATATCAGAAAAACAATTTCTTTCCATATTGAAAGAAACTTTTCACCTACAAAGTATTCGGCATTCAAATTTACTTGGTAAGCCTATTAAAAAAGTTGCCCTTCTAGGCGGTTCAGGTAGTTTCGCTATTGACGATGCAAAGCGCTCTGGTGCAGATATTTATATTTCTGCAGATTTTAAATATCACGATTTTTATAAGGCCGAAAATCAGATAGTTTTAGCTGATATCGGGCATTATGAAAGTGAACAGTTCACAAAAAATCTATTAGTAGATTATCTTACAAAAAAATTCCGTAATTTTGCAATCGTTTTATCAGAAAAAAATACAAATCCAATCAACTATTTATAAAAGATGGCAAAAAAAGAGTTAACAGTTGAAGATAAATTAAGAGCACTTTACGATTTACAATTAATTGATTCTAGAATTGACGAGATAAAAAATACTCGTGGAGAACTACCTCTAGAAGTTCAAGATCTGGAAGATGAAATTGAAGGCCTTAATACAAGACTAAAGAATTTTAATAGCGAGATTGAAAATTTAGAAACTAGTATTAAAAACAGAAAAAATACGATCGAAGATGCCAAAGCGGCCATCAAAAAATACACCACGCAACAGAAAAACGTTCGGAATAACAGAGAATTTGATTCAATATCCAAAGAAATTGAATTTCAGGAATTAGAAATTGAATTAGCAGAAAAACACATTAAGGAATTCTCTGTGAAAATTGAACAAAAAAATGAAATTATTGAGGCTGCAAAAGAAAAACTAAAAGAGAGGAATACGCATCTAAAACATAAAAAAGATGAGTTGGATGCAATTATGGCAGAGACGGAGAAAGAAGAGAAAATGTTACATAAAAAGTCAAAGGAATTCGGTGAATCAATTGATGAACGATTACTAACCGCTTATAAGCGTATTCGAAATAATGTGAAAAACGGATTGGCGGTGGTGTCAATTGAGCGAGGTGCTTCAGGCGGTTCTTTCTTTACCATACCTCCTCAAAAAATTGTCGAGATTGCCACAAGAAAAAAAATCACTACTGATGAACATAGTGGGCGAATTTTAGTTGACGCACAGTTAGCAGAAGAAGAACGCTTAAAAATTGAGAAATTATTTTCATAATTTTCAACGAATATAAAAAAGGGCCATTGATTTTTCAATGGCCCTTTTTTATTTTAACAGATAAAGAAAAAGCCACAAAATAGGTATACCTTCCACATAAAAAGCGCAGTAATATTTATGCTGGTTTTCATTAGCACGAATTAGAAAGAACATAGAAATAATTGCTATAACTAAATTAATTCTTAGATCTATACTGTCGCTCGAACTTTTAAATAATTCCAATCCCAAAAAAAGCATTAAAAAAAACAATCCGAATACCTTAGATCTTTCGAGTCCAATAACTTGAGGCAAGGTTTTTAAATTTTGATGATCATAAGACAGATCTCTTATATCGAATGGAATAGTAATTACGACTATGATCAAAAACCTTTGTATAAAAAGTAATAATTCATTTAATCCAAAAGATAATTCGTAATTAATTAAAGGAAAAATTACAGTTACTCCTGCCCAAGTAAAGGCAATCAAAAATATTTTAAAAAACGCTATACTTCTTAAAGAATATGAAAATTGGTTTTTAAAAGAAATTGGACCAACATAAAATAAAGACGCCAAACCAAATGGTATTAGGGCAATAATCGATTTTATATTTAAAAAAAAAGACTGAAATAGAATAACCGCAAAACTAACAATTGAAAGAATTAAGACGACTTTTTTATTTTCGCTAATAAAAAAAGATAACCAATGTTTATTAGTCGAAACTTTACGTAGTCTTATGAAATTATATACTAATATCGTAGAAAATAAAACAAAAAAGGGGACTAAATTATTCGAAATTCCATAATTTCCTAAGGTCAGTTTTGTAAGGCAAAAAGTAGCAAAACCAACATGTATATTGCCAAAAATATAAAAATCGAAAACTCGTTTGATAGTACGCATTAAACAAAAGTAATCAAATGCCACTTATGGATATAAATTATCGATTTCTTAATCTTATAAATACTACTTTTTTAACTACATTTGAACCTTAATTTATATTCATAATTAACATATTCTAATGAAAACGGATTCCTTTGCTAAAAGACATCTCGGTCCAAAAGAAAATGACATCAAAGAGATGCTAAAAACGATTGGCGTAGAAAGCATTGAAAAGCTCATTTTTAACACTATTCCGACGCATATTGAACTAAAAAAACCTCTGAATTTACCTGCACCAATGAGTGAATATGAGTTCAGTTCATTTATTCGAAATCTTGCAAAAAAGAATAAGAATTTTACATCATATATCGGATTAGGGTATCATCCCACTGTATTGCCTGCAGTAATTCAGCGGAACATATTCGAAAATCCGAGTTGGTATACTTCATATACGCCATATCAGGCAGAGATTTCACAGGGAAGACTAGAAGCATTATTGAATTACCAAACCATGGTGACCGAACTTACCGGTATGGAGTTGGCAAATTCGTCGTTGTTAGACGAAGGTACTGCCGCTGCAGAAGCAATGATCATGTTATATAATGCCCGTTCTAAAGAGCAAAAAAAGGAAGATGCTAACCAATTCTTTGTATCGGAAGATGTCTTACCACAGACCATTTCAATCTTAGAAACACGTTCAAAACCATTGGATATCGAATTGGTTTATGGAAACCATAAGTCATTCCAATTCACATCAAAAGTTTATGGCGCTGTAATACAATACCCTACAAAAAATGGTCAAGTTTATGATTATTCAGATTTTATAGATCAAGCTCATAAAAATGACACTAAAGTTGTGGTTGCAGCCGATTTATTAAGTTTGTCCATATTAAAATCACCCGGCGAAATGGGTGCGGATGTAACTGTTGGAACTTCTCAACGATTTGGGATCCCCTTAGGATACGGTGGTCCGCATGCCGGATATTTTGCGACCAAGGAAGAATATAAGCGATTGATCCCCGGAAGAATTATTGGGGTAACAATTGATGCTGATGGTAATAGGGCCTTGAGAATGGCTCTCCAAACCCGAGAGCAGCATATAAAAAGGGAAAAAGCAACTTCAAATATTTGTACGGCTCAAGTATTGCTAGCGGTTATGGCAGCCATGTACGGGGTTTATCATGGTGCAGATGGATTAAAATATATTGCTGGAAAAATTCATTCGTTAACCAATATCCTCAATGGTGCCATTCTCAAACTTGGTTTACAACAATTAAATACAGCCGTTTTTGATACCCTAAAAGTTAAGGTAACTTCATCGGAAACTGTTAAAAAAATAGCAGAACAACAGGAAGTTAATTTCTTATATATCGATCAGAATACACTGGGAATCTCTTTAAATGAAACAACGACTATATCCGATCTGAATAAGATTATTGAGATTATAGCTAAAGCCGAAAAATTACAACCCATAAAGGTTACTGAATTTGTGCAAAGCTCTTCAATACCCAAAGCGTTACTTAGAACGACATCATTTATGACACATGAGGTTTTCAATGATTATCATTCCGAAACTGAAATGATGCGGTATATAAAACGATTAGAAAACAAAGACATTTCATTAACCGATTCTATGATATCACTAGGGTCTTGCACAATGAAGTTAAATGCGGCCTCAGAAATGTTACCCTTAAGTTCAAGTAGCTGGAATAGCATTCATCCCTTTGTTCCTATTGAACAGGCTCAAGGATATCAAGAGATGTTAAAAGATCTTGAACATTCCTTAAATATAATTACTGGTTTTGCAGCTACCTCATTGCAACCTAATTCTGGAGCTCAAGGTGAATATGCTGGTTTAATGGTAATTAGGGCCTACCATAAATCAAGAGGCGATTCACATCGAAATATTTGCCTAATTCCGGCATCTGCGCACGGTACAAATCCTGCCTCGGCAGTAATGGCAGGGATGAAAGTTGTTGTTACCAAGACATCTGAGAAAGGAAATATTGATGTAGCAGATCTACGTGAAAAGGCCGAATTACATAAAGATAACCTTGCAGCATTAATGGTGACCTATCCTTCAACACATGGCGTTTTTGAGAGTGCTATTAAGGAAGTAAATGATATTATACATGCAAATGGAGGTCAGGTTTATATGGATGGAGCCAACATGAATGCTCAGGTGGGACTCACAAATCCCGCAACTATTGGTGCTGATGTTTGCCACTTAAATTTGCATAAAACCTTCGCAATTCCTCATGGAGGCGGAGGCCCAGGAGTGGGACCAATTTGTGTTGCCCAACACTTAGCGGAATTTCTACCAACAAATCCGATAATTAGTACAGGAGGAAAAAATGCTATTTCGGCCATATCTGCAGCACCCTGGGGATCGGCATTGGTTGACCTGATATCTTATGCATATATTAAAATGCTGGGAGCTGAAGGCCTGAAAAAAGCGACTATCTATGCCATCTTAAATGCCAACTACATTAAATCGAGGTTAGAAAAACATTATAAGATTTTATATACCGGTGAAATGGGATTTGCAGCCCATGAAATGATTGTTGATTTTAGAGAGTTCAAAGCAAAAGGTATTGAAGTAACCGATATTGCAAAACGCTTGATGGATTTTGGATTTCATGCACCAACCGTATCTTTTCCAGTGGCTGGAACCTTGATGATCGAACCAACAGAAAGTGAAAGCAAAAGAGAATTGGATAAATTTTGCGATGCACTTATTCAAATAAAACATGAAATTGAGGCATATGTTGAAGGCTCAGATTCGGTTCTAAAAAATGCCCCACATACAGAAATTATGTTAACGGATGATGATTGGAAATATAGTTATAGTAGAAAGGAAGCCGCGTTTCCGCTACCTTTTGTGGCAGAGAATAAATATTGGCCACCGGTAAGAAGGGTAGATGACGCATATGGTGATAGACACCTTGTATGTTCATGTAATCCAATAGAAGATTATATTGAAGCATAAATACTAATCTCATAATTTTATTAAAACACATAAAGTATTACCTTTGTAGCTGCCAAATTTGAAAATGACGTGATATATTCGCATCATTTTAATTATTACATTGAATTAAATGCAATTAATAATTAGTTTTAATGGATAATTTGAGCGCAGAAAGAAAATTAAGAAGAAAATATGAAAAAAATCACCAAGGAAACCTACTTAAAATGGTATAAGGATATGTTATTTTGGCGCAAGTTTGAAGATAAACTAGCGGCCGTATATATCCAACAAAAAGTTAGAGGTTTTTTACATTTATATAATGGCCAGGAAGCCGTATTAGCGGGTTCTTTGCATGCCATGGACCTTACCAAGGATAAAATGATTACCGCATATAGAAACCATGTTCAACCAATAGGTATGGGTGTTGACCCTAAACGCGTAATGGCTGAGTTGTTTGGAAAAGCTACCGGAACCTCACAAGGTTTGGGCGGTTCAATGCATATTTTTTCTAAAGAATTTCGTTTTTATGGAGGTCACGGTATTGTAGGTGGACAAATTCCATTAGGTGCCGGTTTAGCTTTTGGTGATAAATATAAAGGCAACAATGCGGTTACGCTTACCTTCTTTGGTGATGGTGCTGCAAGACAAGGTTCATTACATGAAACATTTAATATGGCTATGCTATGGAAATTACCGGTCGTGTTTGTGGTAGAAAATAATGGTTACGCTATGGGAACCTCAGTTGAACGTACGGCAAGTCATGAAGATATATGGAAATTAGGATTGGGATATGAAATGCCAAGCAGGCCAGTCGACGGAATGAACCCTATAAAAGTAGCTGAAGCTGTTCACGAAGCGATGGAGCATGCAAGAAAGGGCAATGGTCCTTCTTTCTTAGAAATGAAAACTTATAGATATAGGGGTCATTCTATGAGTGATGCACAGCACTACAGGACAAAAGAAGAAGTTTCGGAATATAAAAAGATAGACCCAATTACACAGGTTTTAAAAGTCATTAAGGATAAAAAATACGCCACAGATTCTGAAATACAGGCAATTGACGATGAAGTAAAAAAATTGGTTAAGGAATGTGAGAAATTTGCAGACGAATCGCCGTTTCCTGACAAGCAGTTAATGTATGACGCAGTATACGAACAAAAAGATTATCCTTTTTTAAAACATAAATTATAAGATATGGCAGAATTAATAACAATGCCACGTTTGAGTGACACAATGGAAGAAGGAACGGTTGCTTCCTGGTTAAAAAAAGTAGGGGATCAAATACAAGAAGGTGATATACTTGCAGAAATAGAAACCGACAAAGCAACCATGGAATTTGAGTCTTTTTATGAGGGCACTTTATTGCATATTGGAATTAAAGAAGGTGAATCTGCTAAAGTAGATTCCTTGCTTGCCATTATTGGTGAAAAGGGTGAAGATTTCTCTAAATTGTTAGCTGAAAATGATGCCCCACCTGTTAAGGAAGAAAAGACTAAAGAACCTGATACTTCTTCAGGTTCGGTCAAGAAAGAAGAGAAAGAATCCGGTAATAAAGATTTGCCCGATGGCGTAGAAATAGTTACCATGCCTCGCTTAAGCGATACGATGACCGAAGGTACCGTTGCTTCTTGGCTTAAAAAGGTGGGTGATAAGATAAGTGAAGGAGATATTATTGCAGAGATCGAGACAGATAAGGCTACTATGGAGTTCGAATCGTTCTACGAAGGAACTTTGCTCTACATTGGTATTAATGAAGGAGAATCTGCTATGGTAGATAGCGTATTAGCTGTTATTGGTAAAAAAGATACTGATATTAGCGAATTGATAAAAGCGATAAAAAGTGGTGCTTTCTCCAAAGGTGAGACAAAGCAGGATGTAGATGAGAGTCCCTCAACTGTTGTTGAAAATTCAACGGCAGCTTCTAGCGCATCAACTTCTATAAAAACTGAACCAGTAGTTGCAACAACTAGTTCGGGTGGACGAATACTTGCTTCTCCTTTGGCCAAGAAAATGGCTAAGGAAAAAGGAATTAACCTGTCACAAGTAAATGGTTCGGGAGAACATGGGCGAATTATAAAGAAAGATATAGAAAACTTTACGCCCGGGAAATCCGTTGCAACGGCCATGCCTTTTGTACCTAGCGGCCAGGAAAGTTTTGAAGAAATTCCTAATTCTCAAATGCGTAAAGTAATTGCGAAAAGATTAGGTGAATCTAAATTTACTGCTCCACACTATTATTTGAATGTCGAATTTGATATGGATAATGCCATTGCTTTCAGGCAACAATTCAATTCTGTACCCGATACTAAAATTTCATACAATGATATCGTGGTTAAAGCTGTCGCTTTAGCACTTAAACAACATCCTAAAGTAAACTCACAATGGTTCGAAGATAAGATCAGGCTAAATCATCATGTACATATTGGTGTTGCTGTTGCCGTTGAAGATGGGCTAGTGGTGCCGGTTTTAAGATTTACGGATGAGCAAACTTTACAACAAATTGGCGCTAAAGTTAAAGACTACGCAGTTAGAGCAAGGAGCAAAAAACTAACTCCCCAGGAAATGGAAGGCAGTACTTTTACCATCTCTAATTTAGGTATGTTTGGCATTACGGATTTTACCTCAATTATCAATCAACCTAATTCTGCTATTTTGTCGGTTGGAGCCATTGTACAGAAACCAGTGGTAAAAGAAGGCCAAATAGTGGTGGGTAATACTATGAAACTCACTATGGCATGCGACCATAGAACAGTAGACGGAGCCACCGGATCTGAATTTTTATTGACTTTAAAAGGATTTATTGAAAATCCGGTTACAATGTTGATATAAATCTTAATAAAATTTAAAAAAACAAAAATCCATCAAACTTTATGATGGATTTTTTTTTAGATCATTTTTTATAATAATTCTATTCCTTTGGCACAAATGGAAAAGCATCTAAAGGTTCTTCAAAAGCGATAAATAACACACATGGTCCTTGGTCTCCACATTTAGCTGTGTGGGCTTTTTTGGAAGGGCCAAAAGCATAAGAGCCAACTTTCATGATTTGTGTTGCTTCCCCTTCATAGGTGACCTGTAATTCACCCGAAATAAGTACCATGCGTTCTGCTGATGTATGCCAATGATTTGGAATATCATAGTTGGCAGGCACTTTAAAAAAAACATCCAAATTAGGTTTTGCGGGATTACCATGCAACACGGCAATATTACATCCTTCCGGCATAAAAGAAGGACATGGACCCCATTGTAGATCTGTATCCATCTCGGTCTTTACAAGAGACTTTTCTGACTCAATTTCCTTTGCTAACTGACCATAAAAGGTAGAGGATATAAAGAATACTGAAATAATTAATATTCTTTTTAAGTTTAAAGGGATTACTAAAGTTGCTAAAGTTTTCATTTTAGTTGAATATTAAGTTAATATTTTTATGAATTACTAGGTTTGATATTTTGGTTTACACTAAAAAAATTACGAGGATCAAATTTCATTTTTATTTTAGTTAGCCGATCATAATTATGTTTGTAGCTTGCCTTTACACGCTCTTGTCCTTCATCCATCATAAAGTTTGAATAGGCACCCCCAGAAGAATACGGATGTAATGCCTCATAATAGTCTTTACACCATTTGGTGATCTTATTTCCATTTACAGGATCAGGATCAACGCCCACAATAACTCCGGCATAGTTGGCGTCTCTATAGGCCCAAGGCGTTTCTTCATTTCCTATTCGGCTTGCGGCCCCACTTATTGGGTATAAATGCATTTGTGAAAGCGGAGTGGGTATATTCGAACCGTACTTTAAGTGTTGTGCTCGAACTTCTGGCCCTAATTCATTAAAAAAATCAGCCCTCCAGTACCATTGTAAACCAGGAGGAAATAAACCATCAAACAACGTTTGAATGGATGGGTAAGGCATCTCACCCACGTGTTGAAATAAAGGTTCCATGGCGAGTATTGGTTTAAATACTTCCGTTGCCTTTTCTAAATCTCCAACATAACACCAAACTATTCCACAAAACTGTTTATTATGAAGATGCTCAGGGAATGGTGGTCCGGGGATTATCATTGTGGCTATAAATCCATTCAATTCATCTTGTGCATTTTGAATAAAATTATGATACCATTCCATAATTTCTTCTGTTTTTTCAATCGGCCATAACGTTGGACCACCAAAAACAGTTTTCACTGGATGTGCTTGAAATTTAAAGGAAGTGACTATCCCAAAATTGCCACCACCACCTCTTATGGCCCAAAAAAGATCGGAATTCTGATCTGCGTTAACAGTTACAAAAGAACCATCTGCCAATACCATGTCTGCTTCCAGTAAATTATCAATAGTTAATCCATATTTTCTGGATAAATGCCCAACCCCTCCTCCTAATGTTAAGCCTCCAACACCTGTTGAAGAAATGATTCCGGCAGGGACCGCCAAACCAAAAGGATGGGTGGCATGGTCTACTTCTCCCCATAGATTTCCACCTCCTACTCTCACGGTATTATGGGCAGTATCAACACGAATAAATTTGATTCCAGAAAGATCGATTACCAATCCTTCATCACATAATCCCAGTCCACCTCCATTATGCCCTCCGCCACGGACTGCAACCAACAGGTTATTTTCTCTTCCAAAATTTACCGAATTTATAACGTCGGCTACATCCACACATTTAACGATCATGCCAGGATGTTTATTGATCATTCCATTATAAACTTTGCGAACCTCATTATAATCTGGGTCTTTAGGTAGGGTTAGTTCGCCACGAATTGTCGCCGCAAACCCTTCAATAATTGACTTTTGTAAGTCCTTAATTTGATTTTTCATAGTAGTCGATTTATTTTTTACACAGCTAAATTATGTAGATAAAAAATCGCATACTTGTAGAATTGGTTCAAAAAAGACCAAATTTGAACCATCAATAAATCTTGGAGTAAATAAATATTAAACTATATGCTGTTGGGTGTATTTTGACGGCAGGATTCCATATTTATCCGCAAAGCATTTAGAAAAGTAAGCAGGACTGCTAAAACCAGTTTGATAAGCAATTTCTGAAATATTTCCTTCTTGTCTGAACAGCAAATCAAGCGCCTTATGTAAACGGAACTCTTTCAAAAAATTATTAGGTGATTTTCCGGTTAATTTCATGAGTTTTCTATATAACTGAGATCTGCTATAACCCAATTCTTTACTGAAAGTTCCCACATTGAAATTTGCATTATTCCAACATTTTTCGGTATAATCCATTAACTTATTCAAAAACTTTTCTTCTCCTGGCGTTAATGCACGTATCAATTCATTATCAATTATGGCATTTCTATTCTCACTTTCATATAACTCTTTTACCTCATTGGAAATGACAATCTGGTCTTTAACGACTTCGCACATGCGTGTTGCTAAGGTAGTGGCTTCTTCAAAAATGTTATTCTTATCGGTAACGGGAATCCCAGAACCCAAGGCAATTTTAATTCTTCTTATCGTAGCGTCGAATTTAGGTGTAACATATTTATATTTAAATTGGATCTTTAAAGCACAAAGTACTGCGTCTGTAACCGATATAAATGAAACTAAATAACTATTATTATCTTTCTTTACTATTCTTCCATTAAATCGTTTTAAGGTTTTGACGACACTATTGTGAAATTTTTGTGAAAAAATACTGAACTGATTTGCTTCAAGTCTATTTAAATAATTACTTGTTTCGATTACCATTATCACTCTAAAGGCAGGATCATTAATAATATTGAGTGCCGTATTATGGGCTTTCTCAGGATCTTCGATCCGACCAAGAAAAGATTCAACAATTTTTTCATTGACTTCTATGATACTATGTGGAAACTCCCCATGCGCATGATTATGCATTTCTTGAATAGCCTTTTTATTTGGTGCCTGGATCAAACAAAAAGCCGTCCTCCGCTTTTCATCACACCAATAAGTCATTCCTTTACACCCAAATAGATGTTCGACTTTCAAGTCTTCCTGATGCATTTGAGCAACATGTTCTGCAGTGATCTCTTCGGGTATTTCATGACGGTCCATATAAATGGGCATAGTTCTTTTTTCTTACAATTTAATAAAATTTATCGATTTGATTTATAATCGTTTATATTTATTCGAGTAAGTCCAAAAAAAAAGCACTTCAAAAGTGCCTTTACAGTTACCAAAAACTAAGATTATTCTATTTTCTTTAAGCTTAATCCGTCATATTTTATTAAGTAAACCCCGTTATTTTCAAAACATTTGCCTAAATCTTTCGAATAATAGAATTTACTCGACGTTCTTTCTGAAATTCCCCCGTTAAATGCATTTTCATATCCATTGAGGGTAGCTAAACGTGCTAGTGAATCGTAGGTCATATCGAATCCCCTAAAAACAAATTCAGATGGATCAACTCTATGTTTCGATTTGAATTTTTTAATAAAACGCTTTACCTCGGGGTTTTCATAATCTATAAAATTCGTCGATGCGTAATGAAAATTAACCCTTGCTAAAAAGTTATTGTCGATCTTCTCAAAATTACTTCCATAATTTAATCCGAATAGTGTTGTATTCACTTTTTCCGGTAATACGCCTAAATTATTTACTACATCGGCAGTCAAAACAATATCATCGGTCATCAGAACAACCCAATTCTCTTTATCTTCCAATATCGTCGATCTAAATAGATCAGGTTTAATATATCCGTCTTTAGGTTTTAACACCTTGACCTCATGAATTGAATCAATTTTATTTAGTTTCCCTTTTAACCTTAATAATTTCGATTCGTTTTCTATGTTATCATCAGCAATTATAACTATATTCTGACCTTTATAATTCGATTCTATATACGACAATACTTTTTCTACCAATATTTCATCCGACGGGGTTTCTTTTACAATATTCATGGATCCAAAAGAACCATGATCTTTCGAAGAAACCGGTGAAATTATGGGTACGCTTTTGTTTCTAAGGTTTTGAGAAACAAATTTTACGTTATCTAAAAACATTGGCCCAACAATTGCGTCTAGATCTTCAAAATCATTAAGCCTCAATATATGGGCTATCTCATTTTTATTATTTTGAGTGTCAAATACCTTTGCAGATATCGACAGACCATGCTTCTTTAAAGAATCTAAGGCCATCAAAGCCCCCAAATAAAAATCTGTTACTATGTTCAAAGTTCGGTCATTTTCAAAATCCAGCTCATTCTTACCCGTGGTGAAAGGTAATAACATGGCGACCTTTAGTTCTTTGTTCTCGGGTATATTTACAACGAACAAATTTGTACTAACAGCGAATGATTCCTTCGGAATTCTGACGAGCATACCTTCTTTTAATCCTTGAATTAATTCCGGGTTATTTTCTTTTAATTCTAACTGTGAAATTTTAAATTTTTGACTTAAACTAAATAATGTCTCCCCTTTTTCTACTTGATGCATTACATATTCAGTATCGGGATTCTCAATTGCCAATGTATTTGGAACTTTAATAATATCTGCGATTTTTAAGCCTTCTTTTATATGAGGATTCAATTCTTCTAATCTTTCAACACTTATTCCATAACGCCTTGAAATACTATATTTGGTCTCTTTAGGTCTTACCAAATAGGGTTTTGTAGTTTTATCTTCTACAACTTTTGGAGTAGATTCTAACTGATAATTATTATCAACGGGAATCTTTATGATTTGACCGGCCTTAAGATCTGACGTCCTTAGCGCAAGGTTATGTTTTCTTAGTATTCGTTTGGCTACACCAAATTGCTTTCTTAGCCTATAATAATTCTCCTGTGGTAATACTTTGTGATATAAAAATCCATCTTTAATATAATCACCTTTTTCTATATCGGGCTTTTTTATAAAATTACTATTGGGAATAATAAGGAGCTGATTCTCGATTATTACATCTTTAACATCAGGATTTAATTGTAATAAATTATAGGGTGTAATCGATAATTTTTTTGCGATACTTTCAATTGTTTCCCCAGGCAGAACCTTATATGTGACATATTTTTTCTCTTGTGAAAAAGTAGAAATTGTTACAAAAAAAAGTAACAAGATGTAAAAATGTATTCCTTTCATTTTATAATTGTATTTTTTATTTTATTCCCATTCGATGGTTGCCGGTGGTTTAGAACTTATATCATACACCACTCTATTAACTCCTTTAACTCCGTTAATAATTTTGTTTGAAGTTTCCTGCAAGAATTCATATGGCAAATTAACCCAATCTGCTGTCATGCCATCTGTAGAAGAAACGGCTCTTAAAACCACTACTTTTTCATAGGTCCGCTCATCTCCCATAACACCTACAGAATTTACCGGTAATAACATTGCTCCTGCCTGCCACACTTTATTATATAAATTCCAATTTTTCAATCCGTCAACAAATATAGCATCAACTTCCTGCAGTATTCTCACTTTTTCGGCTGTTATATCACCTAATATTCGAATTCCTAGACCAGGTCCGGGAAACGGATGCCTACCAAGTAATTCATCGTCAATTCCCATAGATCTTCCTACTCTCCTCACTTCATCTTTAAAAAGCATCCTTAAAGGTTCAACAACTTTTAATTTCATATAGTCTGGTAATCCACCAACATTATGATGAGATTTTATAGTTACTGATGGACCGTTTACCGAAACCGACTCTATAACATCAGGATAAATAGTACCCTGTGCTAACCAGGATACACCACTAATACGATGTGCTTCATCATCAAAAACTTCAATGAATACCTTACCGATGGCCTTCCTTTTTAATTCAGGCTCACTAATATCTTTTAATTCTGACAAAAAACGTGCCGAAGCATCAACACCCCTTACATTGAGTCCCATATGCTCATATTGATCGAGCACATTTTGAAATTCATTTTTTCTTAACAGGCCGTTATTTACAAAAATACAATATAAATTTTTTCCTATAGCCTTGTTCAATAATACCGCAGCTACCGTTGAATCTACTCCTCCTGAAAGGCCTAATACCACCTTATCGTTAGTTAGCTTTTCTTTTAATTCGGCAACTGTAGTTTCTACAAAAGAGTCTGGTGTCCAATCTTGTTCAACCTTGGCAATATTTACCAAAAAATTCTCCAGTAATAATTTGCCATCTGTAGTATGATAAACTTCAGGATGAAATTGAATAGCATAAGTATTTTCGCCATCAATTTTAAATGCCGCATTTTCTACATCGCCGGTACTTGCTATTTTTTTGAAATTTTTAGGAAGTGCCACAATCGTGTCACCATGACTCATCCAAACCTGCGACCCTTTCTTTATACCATCGAACAAATGATCCTTATGATCAATAAAGGAAAGATTGGCGCGGCCATATTCTCTTGTTTTGGAAGGCTCTACTTTACCCCCAAATTTATGTACCAAGTATTGTGCTCCGAAACATACACCAAGCATTGGTATATTTCCAATAATTTCATCAATATCCGGTTGAGGAGCATCTTTACTATAAACAGAAAACGGGCTTCCCGATAAAATTACCGCCTTGAATTCTGTAACCGGTGGGTGATTATTATATGGGAAAATTTCACAAAATATATTCAACTCACGAACTCTTCTCGCGATTAACTGGGTATACTGTGAACCAAAATCTAGTATGAGTACTTTATGTTGCATCCGCAAAAGTAAAACTTAATTCATTAAACTTAAAGTCGAATTAATGAAATATTAGTAATTTGTCGCAATAAAATCATATGAAACCATGAAACCATTTGTTTATACCTTCATTCTAATATGTATTAATTTATTGACAATACCATCTATCTTTAGTCAATCCAGTGATTCTTATCTCGGTGATGGACCATATGAGCAATTAATAATAAGAGGTGTTACACTAATAAATGGTAACGGTGCTCCACCGGTAAGCCCGGTAGATATTGTTGTTGAAAAAAATATTATAACGGCTATTAAAGTTGTTGGGTATCCCGGAGTTGAAATCGATCCTAAAAGGCGGCCTCAACTAAAAGAGGGTGGCAAAGAACTAAACGCAGAAGGCATGTACTTACTTCCCGGTTTTATCGACATGCATGGCCATATTGGAGGTCAAGCCCAAGGAGCTGATTCGGACTATGTCTTTAAATTGTGGATGGCACATGGCGTTACCACGGTAAGGGAGCCAGGTGGCCGTGGTATAGATTGGACCTTGAACCTCAAAAAATTAAGTGACGAACATAAGATTATTGCACCTCGTATAATTGCATATACATCTTTCGGTCAATCAAGTAAAGATTTCAATCCTTTAAATGATGTACCCATGACTACTCCCGAATTGGCGCGGCAATGGGTTCGAGCGAATGCAAAAAGAGGTGCAGATGGAATAAAATTCTTCGGTGCAGAACCCGATATCATGACAGCTGCACTTGATGAAAATAAAAAATTAGGATTAGGATCTGCCTGCCATCATGCACAAATGAGTGTTGCCAGGTGGAATGTATTACACTCTGCAAGGGCTGGCTTGACTTCTATGGAGCATTGGTATGGACTACCAGAAGCACTTTTTGAAGATAAAACGGTTCAGCATTATCCTTTGAATTACAATTATAATAATGAGCAACATCGATTTGAAGAAGCCGGAAAACTCTGGGAGCAGGCAGCCAAACCCTATTCAGAACATTGGAACAATGTAATGAATGAATTAATTTCGCTGGACTTTACCATAGATCCTACTTTTAATATTTACGAAGCAAGCAGGGATCTTCAAAGAGCCAGAAGAGCAGAATGGCATGAAGATTATACCCTTCCATCATTGTGGAAATTTTATCAACCCAGTAAGATATCACACGGTTCTTATTGGCATTATTGGGGTACAGAACAAGAAATTGTCTGGAAAAAGAATTATCAACTCTGGATGACTTTTGTTAATGAATATAAAAACAGAGGAGGCAGGGTAACTACAGGGTCTGATTCTGGATTTATTTTTCAACTATACGGATTTGCATATATACGAGAATTAGAATTATTAAGAGAAGCAGGCTTTCATCCTTTAGAAATAATTAGAGCCGCCACTTTAAATGGTGCCGAAGCATTAAAAATGGATGATAAAATCGGTTCTGTACAAGTCGGAAAATTGGCAGATTTTGTAATTGTAGCAGAAAATCCACTTGAAAATTTAAAAGTTTTATATGGTACAGGAGCAATAAAATTAACCGATGATAATGAAGTAGTTCGAGTAGGTGGTGTTAAATATACGATAAAGGATGGTGTTGTTTATGATGCAAAACGATTATTAGCAGATGTAAAAAAAATGGTTCAAGAGGCTAAACAAAAAGAAAATTTTAGAATATTACAACCAGGCGTTAAAAATTAAATATTCAGGAATGTAATTATTCTAGCCAAAAACGTCTAATTAGGAAATCAATTTAGATGAAAAAGACCATTGATTTAGGCCTGAGAATTCTAATAGCCGTTATTTTACTACAAACATTAAGGTTTAAATTTACCGCACATCCCGATAGCGTTTTTATATTCACTCAGGCTGGATTAGAACCTTATGGAAGAATTACAATAGGCATCTTTGAATTCATTGCTGCCATTTTAATTTTAATTCCTAAGACCATATGGTTGGGTGCCGGCTTAACCTTAGGTATCATTTCCGGAGCCATTATTATGCATTTAACTAAAATTGGCATTGAAGTTAGTGATGATGGAGGCGCTCTTTTTTATATGGCCTTGTTAGTTTTTTTACTAGCCTTCATTGTATTGTGGAATAACAGAAAAAATATACCAATTATTGGTAAAAGCCTGTAGATCATTAATTTTACGGATATTTTCCTAGAAAAATGGCTATTTTTGGGATAGTATGTTTTTGTTAATCATTAAAATCCTAATTACTATTCGGCATACACCCCTAATATAAAAAAATAATCTGTTCAGATCATTTTTAAATTATTAACATGAGCCTTAAAGCTCCCCAAATTGCTATGAAAATGTTAAATGATTTAAGAGAAGAAATTGTAATAAATACCTCCTTGATAGATGATATGATATCAAGGTTTTTAGCAAATCGCCTTGGTGTTAACGATATCAAGACTATAAATGCATTAGGTGCTGAAGGTACCTTGACCTTTAAAGAAAAAGTTACCTTATTTTGTGATGTCATACCAATTTCAAAAATAGACAAGGCAAAATTTAAGGTTTTTACAAAGATCTATCATGAGTTACTGCTTAATAACAATTCGGATGAATTTAACAACCAATTGATCCCCTTACAAAATTATTATCCCTTCCTATTTAATACTTATTTAGTTAATGAGAGTATAACATCAATTAAAGAAAAGCTTATTTTTGCTGTTCAACGATTAATAAATGATGTTGTAAATATAACGACTGGCTATATCGTAAAACCACAAATTTATTATAATAAGGAAGTAGGAATCACTTTACCAGAATAAAATTACAACATCATTTATCATAAATTTATAAAATGCGAAATGGTGTTAGAAAAGCTGTAATGGCGGTAATTGTTAACCGCGAAAACAAAGTGCTTATCGGTTCATCACCGCGGGATGGGGGTTATAAATTTCCTCAGGGCGGATTAGAACCCGATGAAGATATTATTACTGGTATTAAGAGAGAACTTAAGGAAGAGTTATCGGTAACCATCACAGAAAATGATATCATTCAAACCTATTCAGAAAAGGTAAGTTATGTATATCCTGAAGATGATTATTATATTTTCGAGGGACAAGAATTACATATAGTTAAAGTTCAATATAACCAGAAAATGCAGTTAATTCCTCAAGATGAAGAATTTGACGAATTGGTATGGATCGCACCTCAAGACCTAGGGGCATATAACACGTATTTTAGAGCTGAGGCTTATAAAATGGCCTTAAAAATTTGCGGCTTGCTATAAAAATTTACATGTCTTTTTTTCGTAATTTGTCATTCAATTTTATTAAAATCAACTCCATTCAAAGTAAAATTTTACGAAATGAATAAGATAAAATATACATTAGCAGTAATTGCATTTGTTGCATCAAGTATTCTTTATTCCCAGAATTCAACTGACGAAGGTTGGTCAATCTCAACAACATCATCAGAAAATTATACGGGAATTGTGGTCGCCAATGGTAGAATTGGAATTTTACCATCATTTAAGCCATTTCAAGTTGAATCTATCATCTTAAATAATGTATATGATAAAGAATCGCCCTTAGGCGTTAGTAAGATCCTGAAGGGAATGAATTTTGGGAATTTAGATGTATACATTGATGATGAACTTATAACTGAAAATAATATTTCAAATTGGAAACAAACCCTTAACATGAAAGAAGGGTCGTTTACAACGAATTTTTCTTTTAAGAATAAAGCAGAAGTTCAATACACCATTTACACTCTTCAAAATGTTCAGTATTCGGGATATATTGATATTTCCATAAAAAGTAAACAAGCAATTAAACTGGATGTTTATGGAAAAATCCTTACCGATAAGGAATATAAAAACCCAATGAGTACCTATAGGGTTTTAAAGGATAATGAAGTAACGATGCCTATTTTACAAACCGTTGCAAAAAGCAGATTAGAAAGGCATGTCGTAGGAACCTCATCAACATTTATTTTCCATCATATCAATAGCGGCAGGGAAGATCAAAGACCAGAATTAACACACAAAAAGATCTCCGAATATGATAATCAATTACATTTCTCTGAAAATTTAACAAAGGATAGCAGCTATAATTTTGCATGGACAGGGGCTCAATGTACCACACAAGATTTTAATGATCCCCAGACAGAATCAGAAAGAATGGTCATCTTTAATTTACTCACAAAAAAAGAGCACCTTTTAGATCTGCATAAAAAGGCATGGGAAAATCTATGGCAAAGCGATATCATTATTGAAGGTGATTTACAATCGCAAAAAGACATCAGGTTAGCGTTGTATCATTTATACGCATTTTCAAGGGCAGACTCAGATTTAAGCATTGCACCTATGGGTCTATCATCGCAGAATTATAATGGACATATTTTTTGGGATACCGAATTGTGGATGTATCCTCCATTAGTGGTACTGAACCAAGATATTGCCAGGTCTTTATTGAATTACCGATCCGATAGATTGGGCAAAGCAAAACAAAAGGC